>CAZNOB010000173.1:6091-10752 GCA_964574535.1 uncultured Granulosicoccaceae bacterium
GAAGATACAATGCAAGAGATTGAGAAATTGATTTCTCGACCTCCGGAAGGTAAAGCCCGGGACAGGTAACAGAGTATCAGGTGAAATGTGTAACGAGTGAACATTGCCCTGGGTAATCTCTGCTGTTACGAGTTTTTAATCGCCTTGTATAATTGTATAATCGGACATCCATCTTAGATATTACTCATGATGGAAAAGTAAATCTGATGATCTAAAATTGTCTATACAGTTAAAATGGCTCTCAGATAAGTAGTTAATTCCGGCGCGTTGTAGCATCCAGCCTCAAACGAGATGGACACCTGCAACACTGGCATAAAGAGGCACTGTCCTTTGATGTCTATCGTATAGATATCGAGCGCATACTGTGTGCCGACACGAGAAGTGTCACTGATTAATGGCGTTAGGGCTAAAAGTGGGTGTCTCTGGCCGGAGATAACAAGAAAAGTCGAATCCATACAAAACGTTATGGAAGTAACTAACTACCTTTGAAAAATACCGACTTTATTGTCACGCAACATATTTGCCGAATGTTGTTTATTCAAAGTAAACAAGGAACTGAAAAATGTATGGTAAATCTGACGCTATAGATCGCATTGTGCAGATTTTAATAGGCTTACCGGCAGTATTTTCGATTGTTTTTGGCACCCATATGCTGCTTGAACCCAATGGATGGTATGAATATTTAGAAACAGTCAAAGCTACCGGCCCGGCAAATGCCCATTTCATCCGGGATATAGGAATAGCCTATATTGCATCCGGTATGATTTTATGTTTTGCAGCGCTGCACCCAGGGCTTCGATGGAGCGCTGGCATTTTAGGTAACTTGTGGTTAACACTGCATGGCGGGTTACACATCTATGAAGTTCATGCAGGAATTGGCAGTCACAGTATCTTCTTGCGCGATGCACCGGGAGTTTTAGGGCCTCCTGCGATGGTGTTCTTAGGACTGATTATTCAACTTTTAAGGCAACGTATGTCCCCTGTTTCCTTGCCAAAACCTGCGTTTGTTTCAGTGATGCGAGGATTGGGCGAACCCTATATTGACGACCTTTCAAGAGCTGGCGGGTTTGCGACCGAAAAGTTTCAACATGCCATGGTGCTTATTGGACATCGCCACCATGCGTCAGCTGCGCTGTTGCACATGGCCTGCCTCGGTTCGACACGATTCGAGGGTTGTGGCCCCTGTGTTGAAACGGTGCGTCAATATGCAATTATGGAAGGGTTGGATCCCAATAGAATTGAAAACGCCCTCATGGGCAAGCCTGACAGTTCAGAAGATGCGCTAGCCTATAATTTTGGCATCGCTATCGCCTCCGGTGATATTGGCGAAGCTTCCGAGCTTGGAAATCAGATTGAAGAGCAATACGGTCGGAATGTGCGTACAGAGCTTGCACTTGCAGCGGCCAGTGGGCGCCTGTTCCCCGCTCTTAAGCGTGGTCTTGGATATGCTTCTGTCTGTCGAATTCCTCAGGCGTCATAGCATTTTTAATCGGACACCTATCTTAGATATTACTCATCCTCGATAAGTAATTCCGCTGATTTAAAATTGGCCACTTAGTTATCGTGGCAGTCCGGTTAATAATTGAGTTGGTGGATGAGACTATATTAAGTCCTTCAAAAACTGAGGATCATATCTTCCCGCAACAGTAAGGTAATTCAGCGGAAATGCATCATTTTCCATTCTTGAATTACTCCAATCTAAAGCAACCTGCTTTAGCTCATCCGCTCTTACGAGGGAGATGACATTGCCGGTACGAATCTTATGGGCTCTCGCGTCAGAATCTGAGCTATCGGTGAATGAAGGAGCAACTACCATTAGCGCTGCTACGTTCGCTTCTGATTTTTTAAAGTATCTTTCAAACTGCGAAAAGTGTTCTTTTACATCAACTGGAGTCTCCTTCGATTTGTTATCCCAAAGCAGCACTTCACTGCCTATTGAAAGCGCACCATCCGGTTGTTCGTTACCTGGTAAATTCAAGGGCTGGTGATTTAGATATATTTCGAATAAATAGTCAGTCGCCCACTCGAATCTCTTGTCTATATCCTGGTCTTTTTCGATCAGTTGTTGTCCGCGGAGAAACTTATACTCCCTTCCAGCAAATTCAACGTAGTAATCGAACCATGGCTTACGCTCGTCCTCATCTTCGCTAGAGACTCTTTCAAATAACCCGTCATAATGATTGATTATTCGTCCTATGCGATCGTTCTTAGTGCCGCTGGACTGTACACCGATGTCTTTACACCATAATTCCAACACTGCGCTATCTAACCCATCCCTTGGGCTGCTCCCACCCAACAACACCTCTGGACGATACTATCCAATGCACGCTATGCATTCGTTATCACGCACACTGATTCAACACAATGCGCCAATGCCCGCTACGTACAACCAATAATAGAATGGCATGGAAACACATTTAAAATATGGATTGGCACATTAGCCTCATCTCGAAAGGTTGCGGAGATTTCAGCCAATTCCAATGTCACCATTGCCATTGGTAATCGTTTATAATCGGACACCCATCTTAGATATTACTCATGATAGATAAGTAAATTTGATGATTTAAAATTGGCTATATAGTTAAAATTGGTGTCCGGTTAGTATTGGTTAGTACTTGTCTACCATACCGCTTGAGACGATCAGATACCGCTTGTTCCATCCGAAAATTCGTTGCCGGAAAACTGGCCATATGTGAAGCCCGGTCCTGGAAACGGATCTACACAGTAAACACGACTAACTGATCAGCTAAGGGAGTTTTTCGCACTCGATAATTGTCGTGCAACACTTTGTCTGGCTCGAGGTTTTCAAATTCCGCCAGGCCAAACATAGGCAACCAGAACCGCAACACACGGAAACTAAATGCGGCCCTGACCGTATCTTCGGCACTTCTATACGGCGCATCCAGCGTCGGATCGGCGATTGAAGGAAACGCGCGTAAGAACGCGTCCTCGTAAAATCTTGCTGGTCGCCAGTCTTCACCGAACTGCTGCAGGAGGTACAACGAGAATGCCCAGAAATGTTGTATCATCGACAGCTGCTCCGGGTATCCATCACCAACCCCCCAATCGAGCTCTGTGATAAACGTCTTAAACAAACCACGGTATACAGCCGACTGCCCACCCGCTTTCAACAGCTGCTGACACTCTTGTCCAATAATGTATTTTCCACGATACTTACGCAGATACCCCGCAAACTCACACACATGCCGAAAGCTGTTAAGTTCGAAAAAATCTCGCTCTGAATTAATTCCACCGTAGCGCGTTCGTCTCGCATAGCCCTCTTCGCCCTTCCACTTAAGCGCGACCAATCTGCAAAAGTTACGCGGCAGGTTACCTGTTGCGGTAGGCTTAAAGTTATTGGCACCAATCGCAGCAAGCAGTTGATTAAAAAACAGCATGTACGGCACGGTGTCATCGACACGAAAGATATCCGGAAATTGTATGAGCGCAGGAGAATCGAACGGAAAGTTGACCAGGCGGTGCATTTGCTCCGGTGACAGACCTTGAAATTCGGCCAATCCTGTACTGTTTCGCTGCGCCATGTGAGCTTGAACAAAAGCTTGCGCATCGTCGATCGATCCAAATTGTTTATCTGCCAATGTGGCCCTCAAATCATCGTTGACCCGGCCAGATAATCCGGGATTTAACACTCCGCTGTGCTGCCCACTACCTGAACCAACAGAGCCAGCACCGCTATCAGGTAAATCGACGACGAAGCCGCGATCGGCTGCTGCACCTGCAGTCGCAACATCCCCACGCGATCCATTCAGGCAACACTTTTTGTACTTTTTTCCACTGCCACATAGGCACGGATCGTTGCGCCCGGTGGCGGGTTGTTTTTTTTTGGCCATCAATTGACAAAGCTATTCAGATTCTTCCAGACAACTGTACTTACCTCCGGCGCTTCCTGCAACGCATTTCCAGAATGCGTCCCGATAAGGGTCAGGACCCACTCCTAACGCATTGCTATAAATACTTTATTGATACTCTTTACAGTTGCATCAAAGGTGCAAGTAACGCAGCCAGCCCATCAGACAAGCCAAATTGATCACCAATGCGAACCAGCAACATGGCGGTAAGCACCAGCGGCAACAGAGCAACCAGTATGCTGACGGACCGGTTTGTTAATGAGGAAGGTATGGGATCAATTCAGTTGTCCGGACAATGTGCCCGGTCAGTATATATAGGGACAGGTACTACTACTGAGAGCACTTAATTCTGAATCTGCAAGTACCTTCAAATTGCGAATTTCCAGGATTTCTGAATATGCGCATATTGCACTCGCACTAAGCACCAATCCCGAAGTCTGTGAATTTACCAACACGATGTTTCGTGATCACAAAGCCGTGAATGAACAGGCTCTGGCACTGCTCAAGAAACTGGACGCACAACCCCAGGACAATTTTCTAAGCCAGGCGCTTCAAGAAGGCGCTGCGAAAATCATCGACGAGTTAAGAGCTCTGCGGGGCGATGCATTTGACAAGCGGTACGCCGAAAACGAACTGGCCTACCATAAGTCAGTGAATGATCTGGTTGAGAACACATTCATTCCGAATATCGAAAATGCAGAGGTCAAAGAGCTCTTCAAGGCTGGCCTTAAAATATATTGCCTCTTCAAAAAAATCTGTGGGTAGTTTTAGGCATTGGTAGATCTCCAAGTG
>CAZNOB010000174.1:0-10650 GCA_964574535.1 uncultured Granulosicoccaceae bacterium
TAGAAACCTGGAGCGTCAGTGTACAGATTCTGGCGTTAATGACTGCGCTAACTCTGCTGCCGTCATTCCTGCTAATGATGACTTCGTTTGCACGGATTACTATTGTATTGGCAATACTGCGTAGTGCGCTTGGAACGCAGCAGACACCATCAAATCAGATTCTTGTCGGGCTAGCATTGTTTTTGACGCTCTTTATAATGCAGCCGGTTTTTTCAATTGTATATGAGCAGGCTATTCTTCCCTGGATGAACGGGGAAATGATAACTGACGAAGCCATTAGAGAAGCATCAGTCCCGATTAGCGAGTTCATGCTAAACCAAACCAGAGAGACTGATCTTCAACTCTATGTTGACCTGAGTGGCTCTGAAGCCATTACAGATACTAGTAGTGTACCTTTTCATATATTAGTGCCCGCATTCATCACCAGCGAACTTAAGACGGCCTTTCAAATCGCATTTATTATATTTATTCCTTTTCTTATTATTGATTTGGTCGTAGCCAGTGTGTTGATGTCAATGGGTATGATGATGTTGTCTCCATTGATTGTATCATTACCATTTAAATTAATGCTTTTTGTACTCGTAGATGGTTGGGCGCTGGTGCTTGGTACATTAGCGGGTAGTTTTTATCTGGCATAGCAAACGTATAGTCTTTATTTTGTGAACTCAGGCACGGTCTGTGAATGTTTGCCGATCCCTCAAAGGAGTTTGGTATGAATGCAGACACGGTAATTAATATTGGCCATGAAGCATTGTTTTTAACAGTGATGATTGCAGCACCATTGCTTATATCTGCACTGGCGGTTGGCTTACTGGTTGGCTTGTTTCAGGCGGCCACTCAAATCAACGAAGTTACTCTGAGTTTTATTCCCAAGTTGCTTTCACTTGTTGCTGCACTGTTCATTGCCGGTCCATGGATATTAAACATGCTGATCGATTATACGCGGCGTTTATTACAAGAAGTCATTCCATCTGTTATTGGATGATTGATGTTTGTACTTACCGAATCAGACTTATCACAGCTGCTGAAATGGTTCAATCAGTTTTATTGGCCATTTCTGAGGATTGGCGGTTTATTGATGATCGCACCGATTGTTGGTGATGCTCGGGTGCCTGTGCGGATAAGGATCGGACTGTGTCTGGCTCTTACCATGGTCGTTTTTCCCTCCACCGCGATCATCCCGGATATCGAACCGATTTCTGTGGACGGTATATTGATTACCGGTACACAGATTCTGATTGGTGTGTCCATAGGTTTTATGATTCAGCTGGTCTTTAACGCGATGGTGATCGGTGGTGAGAGCATCGCTACTACGATGGGCCTCGGCTTCGCATTGATGAATGATCCGTCCAATGGTGTGCAGGTACCTATAGTCAGTCAATTCTATATAATTTTTGTCACACTGCTTTTTCTGTCATTTAATGGTCATCATGCGCTGATCGAATTACTGGCGGTCAGTTTTATCTACTTTCCTGTAGGAGAGGTTATTACCAGCAATATGATCGGGCATCTTGTTGAGTGGTCGGTTGTGTTATTTAACGGCGCTCTTAAGGTAGCCTTGCCTGCACTTGCCGCGCTGCTTACTGTTAATCTGGTAATGGGTGTGATGACGCGGTCTGCTCCGCAACTGAATATATTTTCTATTGGATTTCCGATCACTATGATGGTCGGGTTTCTGGTGATGTTATTTACCCTTCCTTCGGTTTCAGTCACCTTTCAATTATTGATTGCACAGGCGCTTGATTCCGTTTCAAACTTTCTGCAGGTGCGCTGATGGCTGAAGGGGAAGATACTTCACAAGAGCGCTCGTTAGAGCCAACAGATAAAAAACTCCTTGACGCAAGAAAAAAGGGGCAGATTGCTCGATCCAGAGAGTTGAATACCAGTGTGATGTTGCTATCTTCTTCTGCACTGTTTTTTACTTTCGGCGAGACCACTGGCATGGGTGTTCTAACCATGTTTGAGTCAGCTTTGCAGGTTGACCGGTTTGATATTTTTGATCCCTCTGCACCGCTAAAAGAAATTTCAGAAATAACCTTTTCGATGCTAAAACTCCTGACGCCGATTTTTCTGCTGCTTACATGCGCGAGTATCATTGGTCCATTGTTGGTGGGTGGGGTGTCGTTCTCCAGGGAATCATTTGCACCTAAGTTATCCCGTATGGATTTTCTAAAAGGTATTAAGCGAATGTTTGGCCTGCATGGATTCGTTGAACTGCTTAAGTCACTATGTAAATTCATTTTACTGGGCCTGGTTACTACCTGGTTGTTCTTTATCATGCGTGAGGGTTATCTATCGCTCGGTACGGTTCCGTTAGCAGAGGCAATTATTTCAGCTCTTTTTATGATTGCTTTTGTGTTTTTGGCTCTTTCAGCGACTACCCTTATTGTAGCGATGCTCGATGTGCCTTATCAAAAGTGGGATCACATAAAGAAACTTCGAATGACACCTCAGGAGATGAAAGAAGAGGCAAAAGAATCAGATGGTAATCCAGAGGTGCGAGCGAAAATTCGTCGCTTGCAGCAAGAGGCCGCCAGCCGCAAGATGCTCAGTGATGTTAAGGACAGTGATGTGATTGTGATCAACCCAACGCATTATTCAGTGGCGCTAAAGTACAACAAGGAAGGCAATGGTGCGCCGGTCGTTGTTGCTCGAGGTGTGGACCATATGGCACTGCACATTCGCGAGATTGGCAAGCAGCATGGTGTTCCGTTGTTTCGAGGCGCAGCACTTGCCAGGTCGCTTTATTTTAATGTCAAGCTTCAGGAAGAGATTCCACTGGAGTTATATAATGCGGTGGCACAGGTGCTGGCTTATGTTTTTCAACTACGGGATTTCAAGGCAGGTAATGCAAGTGAACCGATACGCCCTGATAACCTTCCTGTACCAACCGCAGGTCGGCTAACGTGATTAATTCAACGATTCAGCTATTTCAGAACATGAGGGGTTCCAACAGACCGGGATTAGGTGCTCCACTGTTGATTATTGTGGTGCTGGCGATGCTGATCCTGCCAGTCCCCCCGGTCGGTCTGGACATATTGTTTACTTTCAATATTCTACTGGCGCTGTTGGTTCTGCTGGTCACTATATACACCCCCAAGCCGCTTAGTTTTGCTGCCTTTCCAACCGTGTTGCTGATCGCGACAATGCTGCGGCTCGCATTGAACATAGCGTCCACGCGAGTGGTTTTACAGCATGGCCATACAGGTACAGCATCAGCCGGCAGCGTGATCGAAAGTTTCGGTAATTTTGTCACCGGTGGTAACTATGCTGTCGGTCTGGTTGTGTTTTCTATATTGGTTATCATTAACTTTGTGGTTGTAACGAAAGGCGCGGGGCGTGTGTCGGAGGTTACCGCGCGCTTCACTCTTGATGCGATGCCGGGCAAACAAATGGCGATTGATGCTGATCTTAATGCCGGAGTCATTGATCAGGAGCAGGCTCGTCGCAGGCGCGAAGAAATCACCAATGAAGCAGACTTTTATGGTTCTATGGACGGGGCCAGTAAGTTTGTTCGTGGTGATGCGATAGCGGGCGTGCTTATTCTATTGATTAATATCCTTGGTGGATTGGCAATCGGAGTGGGGCAGTATAATTTGGGTTTCGGTGAAGCCGCTATTAATTATTCCTTGCTGACGATTGGTGACGGGTTAGCCGCACAGGTACCCTCACTTCTGCTTTCCATGGCTACTGCTCTAATAGTCACCAGAGCATCCGGTGAGCAGGACATGAGTGAACAGGTTCTGCAGCAGATTACTCTGGATAAACGCGCCATGAAGACTGCGGCGGGGATTATTGGTTGTCTGGGTCTGGTGCCGGGTATGCCGAACCTGATGTTTTTGGGAGTAGCCGGCGTACTCGCTCTCTATATCCGCTTTGGTGATGAACTGACAGAGCGTGAAGAGGGTTCCGGCGACGCCGGCACGCCGACCGACAGTGAGCAAGGGACCGGGGAATTAAGCTGGAGCGATGTCTCGGCCGGAGATGTATTAAGTCTTGAGGTTGGTTATCAACTGATTCCTTTGGTCGATGAATCTCAGGGAGGGACATTGCTTGATCGAATTCGTGGAGTGCGGCGCAAACTGACTGAAGAGTTTGGCTTTCTGGTTCACCCGGTTCACGTCAGGGACAATCTGGATCTTGATCCGGGGCAGTACAAAATTTACGTACATGGCATTGTTGAAGGGGAGGCGGTGATTTATCCGGATCGGGAAATGGCACTTGATCCCGGTGGAGTGACCGGGATTGTTCAGGGTATTCGTGGCGAAGACCCGGCGTTTGGCATGGAGGCAATATGGATAGAGCCATCGCAAAAAGAGCGTGCGCTATCGATGGGTTACACCGTTGTTGACAGCAGCACTGTGGTGGCGACACACCTCAGTAAAATACTGAACAATTGCGCCGGTGAACTGCTTGGTCATGACGAGGTTCAGCATTGGCTGGATCGCCTGGCGACAGTCGCGCCAAAACTTTCCGAAGATCTGGTGCCCAAAGCGATCACACTGGCGACGCTTGTCAGGGTGTTGCAAAATCTGTTGAGCGACGGTGTTCCTATAAAAGACATGCGAAGTATTGCCGAAGTACTGGCCGAGCGCGCACCTGAACAAAAAGACAGTGAGGCACTGACCGCCAGTGTACGGATTGCACTGCGCAGACTCATTACTCACAGTATTGCCGGCAACTCCCCGACGGTGGATGTTATTACTGTAGATAGTCAGCTGGAACAAATATGGTTGCAAACCCTGGCCGCATCTGATGCAGGTAACGCGACAGCAGGGCTTGGTATGGAGCCGGGTCTCGCCGAGCGTTTTTACCGATCTCTGGCACAGAGTGCAGAGGCACAACAGACCACCGGTAAAGCGGCGGTGTTGCTGGTAAATCCGCAGGTACGCCCCTGGCTGGCAAGGTTGGTTCGCTACAGTATCCCTTCACTTAAAGTGGTTTCATATGCTGAAATATCTGAAAGCCGCGAAGTGAGGGTTATAGCAAATATTGGTAATACTAATAGTCTGGAAACAGAAGGCGTTGCGGCATGACGCTTTCTACAACACGTTGCAAACTCTTAAACTCCCCGAAACAACACGCCGAAAATAACGGTCGTGTTGGGCGTGGTGATTGGCAAGTGAGATTACTCAAATGAATATCAGGAAATTTACCGCGGCGAACACTCATGATGCGACGCGACTGGTGCGTGAAGCGTTGGGTCGGGAGGCAATGATTATTGCCAATCGTAAGACTGCTGACGGTGTTGAAATCATAGCCACCGATAACCTTGATGACCTCAATGCTGATTTGACAGGGTTGATTCCTGACGCTGAAGTTCGGAGCCCGGCTCGGTCAGAGCCTGCGGCGAAACGAGCCAGGCAATCGAAAAAGAAATCCGCAAAGGCTTCTGCTGGTAAGTCCGCAGGTCAGGCATCGGCTGCTGTAACGTCGGTGGGGAATGCCGGCGATCAAAATTTACATTTACAGCGTGAAATCGCTGATCTGCACGGCGCGCTGGAGGGGCTGGCACGATCAGGCGCATTGACAATGACCACCAACATCTCTGAGGTCACTCTGGCTGGCCGGCTTATGGGGTGCGGACTGGGTTCTGCGATGGTGCAGCAACTGGTCGAGATGGCCAGGCCAATTACCGATGTAGAAACCGCGTGGGGAAAATCACTTAAAAACATAAAAAAGCAGCTTCGTTTCAAGCCCGGTGATTTTACCACGGAAGGAGGAACCTACTTTTTACATGGCTCTGCGGGTTCGGGTAAAACCACAGCGATTTGTAAACTGGCCATGGAGTTTTTAACTACTAATACTGCGGGTAAACTGGCGATTGTAACCTGCGGCGAAAACAATTCTCTGGGTTATAAAGACAGCATGCTGTCCGCCTTCAGTCAGCTGGTGCACCTGCCTGTGCATCACGCAAAAAACGCCGCAGAACTGGAGCACGTGCTGCGCCAGTTACGCCGGAAAAAGCTCATCCTGATTGATACGCCGGCGATTGAGACCAATGATCTGACTGTAATTAATCCTTCCGCTTTCGGGCATCTGTCGAAACGCCAGGTTGAGCATTGTCTGGTGGTCTCGGCCAGTATACAGGGCGGTCTGCTGGATCATCTGTTTGCCTGTCTGGCTGAAACACCGATTGAGTCCCTGATACTCACCCGCGTGGATGAAACGCGGCAGATTGGTGTATCCATCGATAGCATCCTTCGTTCGGGGCTGCAGCTGCGCTATTGTTCTGACACGCCTGATTTGCACTGTATGCTTCATAGTGTATCCACCGAAGTATTAATGGCGCGACTTTCGGCGTTTAATCCGCTGTCCACGGAAGGTGTTGGCGGCCGATCTGGCGCAAAGAATGGACCAGCACCGGTAGCGAACTGGCTGGAATCTGCCATACTTGGGTAGAGTGGAAATTCCCGCAAGGCTTTCCGATGTGCTGAGCAGTCGGAAGCGGGTCTTTTCAATGCTGTCAATTTAAAAGGTAAACAGTTGGTGCCAGAATATTTCGCCATAGTGGTTGTAATCGCAGGAGTACTGATGCTCGGTGCTGCGCTGCTGATGCACACTTTGAACAAGGTGACGCTAACCATGCAGTCCGGAAACGCAGATATGGTGGAGAAAATGGCTTTGATGGCCGAAAATCTGACCACCCTGCAGAGCGCGGTCTATGAGCAGGGTCACGAACTCGATGCAATCCGCTCGGAGTTTGCGCTGCATCTCACGCGCCGGGAGACCAGAGAAGTTGATTATGAGTTAGCAATCAAAGCCGCATCAAGCGGTAAGTCCTGCGCTGAAGTCCAGGATACTTACGGGCTCCGCGAGGCCGAGGCGCAGCTATTGGTGACAGTGTATGGCGGGGCTGCTAAAGACAATTAATCGGCTGTTTTACTGATAGCGCAGGGCGCCCCGGGTAGTTATTGCCCATCCAGAAACAAGCGCTACTGCGAACCACTGAATGCACGCGATCTTTCACCGACTACATGTAGTTATTTAGATGATTGATATTTACAAAAGAAAAAATTCGCTGTGGAATCAAAGATCAAGTGAAATGCCGTCAATTTCGTGAATAATCCGGGCTAGTTAAGCGGGTCTTCGCATTTTTCCTGACGGTTTGCCCTGGCATTGCGTAATTCATCGATTTGAGCGCGGTGAATATGCCGGATAAGTACTTCCTGATCCGAATCTCTAATCAGACTGAAGTTAACTTTCATTCGGCAGCTGTCCGGGCGAGAATCCGAATCGCCGTCAAGGGGCTGTATGTTCTCAACATCACCCACAATCATGATATTGGTGAGTGAAGGCTGCAGCATTAATACAATCTCGATTTTGTCACCAATCTCACAGTGTCGGCTGCTGTCGAATTCAATGCCGGCGGCAGAAATAGAAACCCGTCTTGCTGACAGGTTCGATTGACTATTGCGTTGAAGACTTACCTGCAAGGCAAGCGACTCGACGGTCTTTTGTAATACCGCCAGCCATGATGCAATATCCGGGTGATCTTTTTTGATTCTTCTGGCAGCGGGTGCCAGAAGTTCCTTGTTGTATTCAATTTCAGAGCATATTCCGATTGCCGCACTGCGTTCAGAAAAGGTTTCGATCACACCTTCTATATCTTCTTCGGGCAGGCGTCGCCAGTCCATCTGGACGTCCGCCTGAATCGAGACATAGCTGTCTTTTTGCTTTCCACTGTCCATTTATTATTCGTCCGTCAAACCATTGCGAGTGTATTTACTCAGCAGTCTCGTTATTCTCGTTGGTTTGCTGTGCAGTTTTTACTACTTTTTCAAGTTCAGCCAGTGGATACTCGGGAGTGACAATGACTTCTACGCGTCGATTAGCAGCGCGGTTCTCCGGTGTGTCATTGGGTACCAACGGGCGGGTGTCAGCATAAGCACGTATTTCGGCTTGTTTTTCACCAAACTGGCTTGTCGTTGCTAAATGGTGAACCACATTTGCTGCCCGCGCTGATGACAATACCCAGTTGGATGGATAAGCAGAAGTGGAAATTGGTATGTTATCCGTATGTCCGCCGACCACCAATCTGCCAGAAGTGTTTTCAACTGATTCAATAATGCGATCAAGTATCGGATAAATGGTCGGACGTAGACTTGCACTGCCAGATCTGAACGATTCACTCTCCTGGATTCTGATCACTATTTCTCCATTGATGATTTTTATCTCGACCTGGTTCTTGTCAACTTCTTCGCGTAAAGCAGTGTTAAGGGCTTCGAAGCTTAGTTTTTGATCTCTCTTTCCTTTGGTTAAGAGTCGGCGTGCTTCGTTGTCTCTGACTGAGCGTATTACCTTGATCGGGGACGGAATGGGTCTTCCCGGTGTGAACTCACTTTGAATAAAACTTGACGCCTTCGGTGGTTCTCGAAGCACCATCTCTCGTTGTACGCCGAAGGCCTTTCTTAATGATCCCGCAATTTGTCGGTACTTTTGAATATCCATTTCGGAAAACGAAAGTAGCAATACGAAGAAGCACATTAACAGGGACATTAAGTCCGCAAAGGTGGCAAGCCAGGCTTGTTCTTCTTCCTCTTCTTCTGGAGCGGACTGCTCTGCATCTGACATGGTAGCTGGTTCCCTTTAGCCGTTAGATTCACCGCAGCACTATTCGGTGGCGGAAGCTTCACGTAGATTTTCGGGTAGATAGGTAGTCAGCAGCTGTTGCAGAACCCTGGGGTTGGTGCCTTCCTGAATAGCGGTAATTGCTTCAAGAATGATCAGCTTATTGACTCGATCAGTGGTGCTGATTGCCTTTAGTTTCTCTGCTATAGGTACTGCAATGGCGTTTGCGATGATGGCGCCGTACAGTGTTGTAAGTAGTGCGACGGCCATTGCCGGACCGATGGACTTTGGATCGTCCATGTTTGCAAGCATCTGTACCAGACCAATCAGGGTGCCGATCATGCCCATTGCCGGAGCCGCTGCCGCGACGGATTTGAACATCTTGATGCTGATCATCTGTCGTTCCAGAGAGAAGTTTATATCTCTGGATAACATTTTGTTGACAACCTCGGTCGGGTGACCGTCAATACAAAACTTTATACCGCTTTGTAGAAACGGATCTGCTATCTCTGTGCCCTCAAGCGCAAGAATACCGTCTTTTCTAGCGATTCCAGCAAGGTTGATAGCTTCTTCAATCACATCATTAGGAGCTGAAGACTTATGAAAAAAAGCACCTAATCCAACCTTGAATGATCCGAGAAACTGACTAATAGAAATCTGGCTCAGTGTGACAGCGAATGTCCCGCCAAGGACTACGACGAGACTTGGTATATTGAGGAACGTACCGGCACTGCCGCCTAGCACGATAGCACCGATAATTACACCAAATGCTCCTAGAACACCCGCTATGGTAGCCAGATCCATGATCAGTCCGCCTCGTACGTTGTATTAGTTTGAGTGGGTTGTGCGTTTGCAGTATTCGGTGTCGCAAACCCGAGATATTGTTGACTAACATCAATTTTTGATCGCGATAAATGAAGCTCGCTTTCAAGTCGCTTGCGCTCGTCTAATGCAAGGTTTACGATCTCATCTTGCAGGTGTCGAATCTGTTGTAGTTTGCCTTTGTCTATTGCCTGCAGCAGATTGTTGTCCCGTGCACTGATCAGTGTTTGTTCACGTTCTTTTTCGGTGATCATTAGTTGCTCCCAGCTTCCGTTATTGGCTTGCTTGTGCATGACCTGCGTCAACATTAGTAGCTTCTCGATATGTATTTCATTCTGCAAGAGGATTCCCCTTGATTTGTTTCCAGGTCTCGAGTAAGTCGGAGACCAGTCTCTTTGCATTATCCAGCGCTTGAGCATCCACGTTGATGTGCGCGTCAATCAGCGCTTGTCCTATGTAGTCATATAACCGATCCAGATTGGCGGCGATCTCTCCGCCTTTATCCAGATCCAGTGAGCTGCGTAGTTCGCTAATAATATCGATTGTTTTGTTTATTCCGATTCCGCGTGACTCGACATCGCCATTTTCTATGGCAATACTGGCAATACCTATATTTTTTAACGCCCCCGCAAGAAGTAACTCAATAAGCTTGTGTGGAGATGCGCCCAGAATTTCAGACTGTTTGCCTACAGTTTGATAGGCCATTGCTGGTGCATTTTGCAGCTGTGTTGTCATGGTGTTTATGTCGAACTATCCAATAGTAGATTATTGTTATACTTTTGCTATCGGCAAAGTAGAGGCGAAGATTTATAGCGATTCCAGTTGAAATACATCATCGTTATTCTTCGAACGATAAATAACTCATCAAGCAAGACATACAAGTAAGAACTGTACTTCGTACTGGCGCTGCGGGCTTGAAGCTGGAAGCAAGAATATTTTAGAAGTAAGTGATCTATGAATTAGATGCTAGTGTGTTCAGTAGAAAATCACCGCTTGACTGTAGCTGAGCGATCGTAGAATCCATAGCGCTGAATTGTCTTCGGTACCTGCTCTCTATTTGGTCCATCCGATCTTCCAGGCGATCTATTTGTGTATCAATTGATCTGTCTCTTGCATTAATTGACTCTTCTCTGTTATCAATATAACCGTCAATTTCTGTAAAGCGATCAATAGCGGTAGCAATTCGATCTCCAAAGCCGGTATCTTCTTCGGTGAATGCATTCAATGTTTGTGTCAGTCCATTTGCCACCGCACTAT
>CAZNOB010000175.1:0-10640 GCA_964574535.1 uncultured Granulosicoccaceae bacterium
TATTGATTAGCCCTGCAGTCAAATATATCGTATTTTTCTCATCATAGTCGATAGACGCGACAAGTGAGCCGCAAGTACTGCATAGAAAACGGGATACATGTTCTGAAGATCGATATTGGTTTATATTGGTGGTGTCACAAAGCCACTTAAAGTTTGCTTGAAAAACCCCTGCATACGTTGTAAACGCAGAACCTGTTAACCTGCGGCAAATGGTGCAGTGACAGTGCAGAACATCAAGCAAGTCCCCGGTTGCCTCATAACTACAACGGCCACAGAAACAATCTCCTCTGATCATAGACATGCTCTACTAATTTTAACGCTCAGCACGTTACACAACGCTTAGCCAAACGGCATAATGCAAGTGCGGTGGAAATGCAATCTCAGAGGCATTTTACAGATCTGTTGATTTAAACGTGATCGAGACCCAATGGCTTTGCCAGGGTACGCGCTGGCTATTATGTTCGGTCATAATCACAGAGCTTACCAGATATTCTGTATCGGCGACGGCCGGTATCTGAACACTTCCGTTAGCATCTGTGTAAGCCAGAGATCGATCGATTTCACCGATGTCATCAAAGCCTCTGGTGAAGTAGGTAACTTGTGCATTAGCCACTGGTTTACCTGCGGACAACAGTTTCAACGTGTAGTCTTGCTCTGATGTGGTGTACGGATTGGATACAGCAATCCATTCATACGGCATTAAGCCCGGCTCATCTTGTCCTTCACCATCGCCAACCTTGATTAGTGTTTTAGCGTATCGCGTAAAAGCTTCCTTCCAGCCAGCTTCCGGTATCTTTCGAGCACGATGCCTTGCCTCAACCCATTGCAATCCATCTTCTTGCAGAAAGTCAGTGAAGTCTTCAAAGCTGTCGTATTCAAGTTCGGTTTGACTCGAGCGATAGTGCAGGACGGAAAGCCCTTCGGCTTGCGGGGTTAAGCGAATGGCAGGCCGCAGTATTGAAGCGCGCAGAATATCGTGCTGCGTTGAGGAGCCGGCATTGATGACACGCGAGGGTATCCACGGGTATTCAATTCCTTCAAAACCTTCTCCAGCCTTGATTCGAACAGGTACCACCATCCCGGGCTTTGTAGCATAGGTTCCTGGCTGCAGCCAAAATTCATGCGCCTGTGAAACGCCGCTCAGAGCCAGTAAGGTTATGGTCAGTAGATACGTGAGAAGGGTCATAGATTGATACTTTGTTGATATTTTTCGCCGGTGTAGCATTAAAAAACGCAGAACCGTCACTCAGTGCTGCAAGTGTCAGTACATTCTGCTTGATTGAGGTGATGACGAGCAGGTTCAACTTACAGCTGACGCAATAGCCATTTACTGTTTGTCTTTCTCGAAATCTCAAACAGTTGATTGACGAGACCACCACACCTCTTACTGAATAGATACGGATCCATGCACTTCAATGGATGCACAATCTTCATTACCATTGCTTTGGTTTCGAAAAAAGAGCCTGACCCTGGAGTTGCATAAAATTCCGGCTCGGAACCGCTGCGCTGCCTCTATAGAAGCATCTAAGGCACTGTACTCACTTCTTCTGAATCTCACATTGGAATGTAGGCTCATTCCAGCAAAAGTTCCGTGTAGCTCCTTACATACCGCTCTATATGCTTCTGAACTCGAAAATTTATGCAACAACAGGGTTAACGCATTCGGCTCTCGCAGGATGAACGGAGGCGTCAGTGATAGCAGCTAAAACCGGTTCGAAGCGAACCGAAGACCCATCACGGCAGGGCGTCAGGGCAAGAGTGCCCGGTCTACTGACCGGCGGTTTCGAGCAAAAAGAAATCGCCCTGGTATAACACAGGGCCTGTGGGTGCATTCTCGGTTGATCCACCGGCAGGCTCAAGACTGACGGCAAGTGCGATTGCGGCCGCATCAATAGCCGAGCGATCAATAGTAATCGTCGTACGGTTATCCTTTGGCAGCAGCCCCAGTGAAACAACACCACCATTGTCTGGTTTGACCATCCACAATTCATGCACTTGATCGTTGGAAATGCCGGGTGGTTCGATGGCCGTGATTTTTAGAACTTTACTATCGACCGATGCGTCTACCACCCATAATGCTTCACCCTCGCTGCTGACAACTGTAATGGCATCGAATGTTACAGGTTGCATTACGTACTGTAGCCAAAGCAGGGAAAACGCACTGAAAGTGGCAGCACATGCAACGGCAGTAGCCACGCGCCAGCGCATCAGTTGTCTTTGCAAGCGCATTGTCTTGTTGCGTCTGGCAAGCAGCTTCTGGTCACTGCGGTATTCGCCACGTTGGTCTCTGGCCCCCGTAAGGGATGCCACAATGTTGCGCCATACCTGTGGGGGTGGATCCACTGGATCCATTGCGCTAGCGAGTGGTTGCAGTCTCTCCTCCCAATGCCGTACCCGGTTTCTCAGCTCGTGGTCGAATGACAGGCGCTTGATAAACCGGTCAAGTTCCTGACCTTCCAGGGTGCCAATCACGTATTCACCAGCGAGCAGATCCCAATGTTCGTCGTCTTGCCGCGAATGCTCTGGATGTCCGTTGTCACGATAGCTCATCAATGCACTCCTTGAGAGATATCAATGAGCGTCGGATCCAGCTTTTTACCGTGCCGAGTGGCGTTTTGTTGCGTTGACTGAGCTCGCTTTGCGTGTAACCGCAACAGTACGCGTCGATCACCATTTCCCGGGCGGTGGGTTCAAGCCTTTGCAGGCACTTCACCAGCAGCTGACTGTTCATGACATCGTGTTCCAGAGATATCATGGCAGTGCTTAAATTGTCCCCGCTATCCAGAGCATACCGCGTATCTCGCTGGCGAGCTGAATTGTCGGCGCGAATCATATCAAGGGCATGGTAGCGAGCGATACTGGTCATCCACGTTAAAGGTAGACCACTAGACTCGCGATAGCTGGCTGCTTTGTTCCAAATTTTGATGAACGTGTCCTGCAAAGCATCTTCGGCTGTCGGGCCGCTTCGTAGCATACGGAGCAGAACACTGAAGAGATGTGCAGAGGTCAGGCGGTACAATTGCTGTAGCGCGACCTGATCTCGTGCTGCCACCAGTGCCAGGAGCTCAACGAGTTCGCGATCTTTATCGTTGACAGCTTCAGTTGCATCTTCTGTATTAATCGCACAAGTACCGGGTTAACGATTGACACCATCGATCCGCGATTGCGGGGCTACGAGTTATCACACACTGCGGCTGAGTTGTTGTGACAGCTGATTGACCAGTATTGCCGCGTGACGAGAAGCTGTCAATAACCCTGACAACATAGTTTCGTATCCGGGGATACTGAATGACGCCAGTGACAGGTAACGAGAAACCATGTATGCAACAGGCGGACATTAACTTGCTCGAACTATTGATTAAATTTCCTGTACCGCAGAACCACTCGCGCGCTTGTTCGAATATTTAATTTTCGGTTTTTGAATCCAAACACACAGGTGAGTGAGTATGTACTACCAACAACCGCGACGGGTTGTCGGCAAACCTCGGAGAACTCATGTACAGATCTACTACTTTTGTGCAGCACTCGCTGCTAGTCAGCGCTGCGGCGACTTTGTTAACCGCTGGTGTTGCGATGGCGTCAAGTCACCGTGAAGCACCGTATATCACGCAAAGCCCTAAGCTGGACGGCACGGACTTTTATATGTTCAACAGCTATGAGCCTGGCCGGGAGGACTACGTTACCTTGATCGCCAATTATATTCCGCTGCAAGACAGTTATGCGGGTCCCAACTATTACACGATGGATCAAAATGCGGTCTACGAAATTCACATCGACAACGATGGTGATGCGAGTGAAAATATCACCTTCAGATTCACCTTCGACAACTCATTGCCTGTTGATGGAGAAGGTATAGCACTTACGATTGGTGATGAACAGGTCGCCATACCCTTAAAAGCGGCGGGCCCCATCACCGAGAACGACCAGTCTGCAGCCAATTTTGTGGAATCTTTTAATTTAAGTTTCATTACAGGTGACAGACGATCAGGAAGCATCAGCCTCGCAACCGACAGTACATCCGGTGAGACGACATTTGCCAAGCCTTTTGACTACATCGGCACCAACACATTTGGATCTGCTGAAGACTACACTCGGTATGTATCCAGTCTCACAAACTCCGGCAGTGTATTTCATAATGTGGAGATCGCTGCTTGCGGTGACGATTCTGCTGCTCGCGTTTTCGTTGGCCAGCGAAGAGAATCTTTTGCCGTTGGCCTTGGACGTGTTTTTGATCTCATCAATCTGGATCCTATTAACGTTGAAGATAGCGTTAATAACAATGATCTGGCTGACAAAAACATTACATCCATCGCTTTGGAAGTACACAAGAACTGTTTAACAGGCGATGGCAATGGTGTTATCGGCGCATGGACTACTGCAAGTAAACCTCAGATCAACATACTGAACCCGGCCGGTACGTTTGAAATTCCAGAAGTTGTAGGTGGCGCCTTGACGCAGGTATCGAGACTAGGTAACCCATTGGTCAACGAACTCGTCATCGGATTAAGAGACAAAAATCTTTTTAATACCAGTGAGCCTCAGGATGATGCCCGGTTTGCGGTTTACGTAACCAATCCGACGCTACCTGCAATTATCAACTCGGTATTCAATGGTAACAATGAACTCAGTGCTGACAGTATCGCACCGACCAATCTGCCTCGCGGTGATCTGGTTGCCGCATTCTTAACGGGTGTTGCTGGTGTTACTCAGATGAGCAATGTGACTGCCTCTGAAATGCTGCGCTTAAATACCGGAATTTCGGCAACCGCGCGAGAGGCACAATCAAATTTAGGCGTTGCAGCAGGTGATCTCGCGGGTTTTCCTAATGGCAGACGCCCCGGCGACGACGTGGTTGATTTGGCGTTGCGCGCTGTGATGGGTGCGTTTTGCCATGGTATTGCTGTTGATCTAAATGGCGACGGAAACATAGATGGTCAGGATAACTTGCTCCTGTGTGGTGCCACCGCTGAGGAAAGCAGTGCATCGGCACCTGTTGGTACCGTGGCTTTCAGAGACGGCGCTCCACAAAACTCGTTGCAGTTCATGAACGCCTTTCCTTATCTGAACACACCTATCGCCGGCGCAAGCAACTAACCACAGGAGTACTAAATCATGAGTCAAGTATTTAAGCTTATTATGTTTGTCTGTGGCTTCCTGCTTCTTGTTGGTTGTTCCAGTAACGATGATGACGATGGTAACGTTGGCGGCAGTAATTCAGAGGGTACTGATCCCAACGGGTCGGCTAACGATGGGTCTGATAGCGGTGATAGTGACCAAATGAACGTTATTGTGTGTAGCAGTAGTGGCACTGACGCGAGCGCGCTCAATACTATAGGGTCACAACTACTCGAATCTGATCCGGTTGCGCTTGATATAGCCGGTTTATCGAATACGCTTAATAACCTGGCTAATGGGTGTGTAGAGGCTGATCCCACCTCGGTAAATCAAGGTGACACCGCCATTGACATTCTTACTCGCATTAATTCGAGCGGTTAACAGGCTGGTATTTAACGCCGCTGTTTAGTAATGGGGGTGTTGACACGCAAACGACCAATGGCAAACGCTAAGGAATATAGCAGAGCAGATTCCTGCTCTGCACATCGATCGAGCTGGTATGGCCAGCACTCCGGGAAAACCTGCCCCGACTAGCGGTGCGCTGTCGCACTGCTAACATGATATTCCAAATCCGGCGCTTTACGTGCCGTCTAAAAATCACTAAGCAAATGAAGCCCATGGGCTATTGATTGGGTGCTCAATATAATTTTCGCTATGGATGTACGCCACAATCTGCGGTATCGCTTCAAAATTATTGATGAAAGCAAAGAGCAACGGTTGACCAGATTCTGTGATCGAGCCGGGCACCATTAGTTTCATTTGCCACAGTAGTTCGTATAACACAAAATCAACCAGTGACAGACGATTGCCAACAAAGAACGTTTGATGCTTTCGGTTCGCAAGATACTGTTCAAAACTGTGCAGATAATCAGGTAACGTATTATTTGCAAAGTGACCATATACCTCGTTGTATTCCTCACCGAGCGTATATGCTGTTTTAATTATCTCATTGCGAAAATCGTAGGCCTCATCCTGCAGTAAATCGATTTCCGATCGTTCGAGATCAGAGTCTCCGTAGAGATCAAAACGCCGGGCCAGGTACCGGAGAATGGTGTTACTCTGCGTCAGCTCAATTGGTGCGCTCTGACTATTGTCGATCAAATAGGGCAGGTTGGGGAAAGGCATATTGAGTGTCGAGCGTACTTTCTCCCAGTCTTTTTCTTCCTCTTCTTTGTTCATCAGAGTGCCGTTTTGCATTACACCCAGGCGAAGTTCGCAGAACGGTACTTCCGCGTAGGTCAGCAGATACCTGATGGGCTGTGCCAGGCCTCGAATTCCCCAGTAACCCAGGGTGATGGTCGCTTGCGGGTTTGAGAGGTGTTGAGACATAGATATCTACTTTGTTAAACAGGGTTGATCCTGCGTTCGAGTATATTCAGGGTACTATCGCAAACACAATCCGTTATCCGGTGAATAATCCTTTGTGTTATCCAAATAGTTTTTTTTACCAATCACAATTCGGGTTTGACGCAAAGGCGTCGGATGTGTCGGCGATCCACTCATTGGTATCCCCATTGTAGAGGCCAAAGCCTCCATCCACACGCGCATCAAATGACCACACAGCCCAGGATATACTTTGATTTGTGCCATCGAGGTAGATATCTCGATACGCTTTTATCCTGTCACACATGAATTCATGTACACCGCCCCAGCCTATATCTTCCAATTCTCCGTCATCGTCGATATCCAGTTTGCGGATTCTGCCCATGCCCCACTCACCCATAAAAAAAGGCATATTGGCTTCCTGAGCGATCTTGTCGTGATTCGCGGCGTTTTTGGAATGACCTTGCAATGCGAATTCGCGAGCTGGCATATCCGGATTGCATGTCCATGCTGTATCAGGGTTTTTGCGGCCGGATTCGGTGTAGCAGCCGGCAGAGTCAAATTGTTCAGCCCACGTCCCCGCGCCACGGACACCACGCACCCCCTGACCATCGTTGTCTGCATAGCCGTCGTTGTCATAGTCGGGACCGATACTGTCCTGTTCTATTCCGGTGAAATAACTGTGTGCCGTCCAAACTAAATTAGGCATACTTCCGAAGGTCTCCCGAATTGTATTCACATAGGGTTTTTCTCCGCTGTTAAAAAGATGGCCTCCGTAATAGGAACCCAGAACAACAATAATATTTGGGCGATGCTTGCGTATTACCTTTATAAGTGATTCGTAGTGATTCAGTAAGGCTGTTTGTTTCTTGGGTTTCCAGGCGTCCTTGCTGTCCTGTGGGTGTGGCTCATTGACCACCTCGACGGCAACAACCGCATCGTGAGCGCCGAAAGTCAGCATGACCCAGTCCATATAATCTTGTAGTTGGTCGCTACCTAAAATGGGAAAGCTTCTGCTTTTGGATGGCTCAACGTTCGGTAACACAGAATTCCAAACCCATTCAGGGATCCAGAAGGTACTTCCGCCTCCCAAATGAACTGGATCTAAAATTACGTTGATGCCCAGCGACTCCGCTATATCAAGAACTTGCCGAATTGCGCTCACCAGCGGGTCCGCGTAAACGTTGTCCTGTGTTTCGAGTTGACTCCAAAGCATTGGTAATCGAATTGTATTGAATCGCTCAGCGATTGCCTGAAGATCTTCAGTCCCCAGTGGGTTCTTTAACAACTGATCGGTTCTCACGTTCACCCCTCTCCAGTGAACGACGCTTCCAGACTGTGTATCAACAACTTCCCAACGGCCGTCGACTTTAGCGGTGTGCTGACGTTGGGCTATTTGCTTGATGGCAGTGTCAGTTGTTGGCCCGTGCTTTTGATATATAAAAGTCAGTGCAGCTACAATAACTGCCACAATTGGCGCGCTAATCCACAGGCCTTTACCGCGCCGGACGGGTTGCTTTGTTGTACGCTTACGGCGTTTACGCCTGCGCCTCGAGGGCGACCGCGCAGAGTGATTGTGATCGTAGTTAGCCAATTGTAAGTGTTCTCGTTGTTTCTATGACAAATTTTGGTGGGATGCGTTCAGGCGTTAGAGCAGGCTTTCAAGGTATTCGGATGGCTGAGAAGAATATAATTATTCGATGACAGAGCCAATAGCGCTTTACATGTCACCCGATCCCCCTGGCGCGGTGGTCCATGCTTCCCAAGTGATAGGGCGACCTGTTTAGCATTGATCTTTGGTGCGGAATCGTCATGAATAATGCAGTCAGTGCCATCAATATTGCGATGGGTTTTCATGTAAGATTTCGGACTGACATTTAAAGCAAGCAGTGCTTTTATACTGCCGGAAAATGTGCAGGTTGATAGCCAGGATCAATCCGTTTTTACTGTATTGATAATATGACTGACCGACTAAACCTTCATCAATATTTTAGCAGAATATATTTCAGCGCATTGTGTATCAGTGCACGGTCGACTGCAGATACATACAGTGTGTTTTGATGAATACGATGCGCTTTCGTTCACCCTTTTTGCCTTTTCCCTTGAACAGGTAGTAGACCATATTCCGGATTACAGAATCCTTTTTAGTTGTAGAGTCAATCAGTAGGGCGGGGCTTGAGTCGAGGATTATATAAGCATAGTTACACCGGCGATCGTCAGATCGAACCGAGTGTAGCAAAGGAACCGCGGGGGGTTCTGAACTCGATACTCCTTGATTGGTTGAGACACTGTGATTGGTTGAAGATCTTGAGTCAGATATTTCGGGTATAGCCGATCGACTGTGGATGACTAACAGTCTGTGGCTTACTCACAGCATCATAGATACTCTGATTAGCACTTGCGCACTTGTTGTTACACGTCACCAGCAACAGTGTTTAGGAGAGTTTGATGGGCTCAATCCAGCGCATTGATCCTGGCCCGCGAATGAGTCAGGCCGTAATCCATGGCGATCTGATTTGGCTGGCTGACCAATGTGGCAGGCCGGGAGACTCCGTGTCGCAACAAACGCGAGAGGCGCTGCAAAAATTGAGGTACTGCTTGCGGAAGCCGGCTCCGACAAGACGGGGATCTTGAATACCACAATCTGGCTCTCGGATATAGCGGCATATGACGAGATGAACGCAGTTTGGGATGCCTGGATTCCGCAGGGAGCTGCGCCCGCCCGGGCATGTGGTGAGATCCGGCTCGGGGGTGTTGGCTATGACGTTGAGTTCATCTGTGTTGCAGCAGTTTTGTACAGTGACGGACAATGCTGAACATTGGATTATTTGTACGATAGCTCGAAACACTATTCTTTCTTGCGCTGAGCCAGTTCTTCAATATTTCATGTTCAAGGTCATACATGACGGTTTGTTTTAAGCCATAGCGCCTGACGCAAGCGTTTGTTGTTTGCTTTACACAACCAACTCCATCTTGACTGAAACCTTGTTAAATCCGGCTTTTTCATAGGCTCGTATGGCTGAAACGTTTTCCGCGTACACGTCAAGATGAAAATTCCGTAGTCCTTGATTTAAACCCCAATCTTTTAAAGCATCCAATATGGCGCTGCCAATAGCTTTTCCGCGATATTCTGGCTCTAAGTAGATAAACCCAAGGTAACAATGTTTATCATGTATGTGGCACGACTTAGAGGGCCTAATCTGTGCATAGCCCGAGCCAATAATTTTACGCTCTGACTCTACCACAACAAGATAGGAATCCGGTTCAGAAATGAGACTGCCCAGATCATAGTACGTTGCGTTTTCTTCTTTTATGAATGCATCATAGGGACGTTCAGAATCTACTATTTTTTGCTCTAGATCAAGTAGCCTGGAGAGATCATTTACTTCAGCCTCTCTTAAATTTATATTTGTCATTTTTATTCCTCGTGGGTTCTTACCTACACAAAACATCCAGTTCAATCGCAATTCACGCGATGGTGAAATCGCCTTACAAATTGGGCCTGCGAGCATGGAAGGTGCTTGTTAGTACTTTTGAGGCATGCGTAGAAGTGGTCTGGGAATTTCAAGATAAGACGTAACTCAATAAACCCTTCGACAATTCCGAACAATATCTGATTTACTACGGCCCCTTCGTGAGTTCCGAAATACTGTTCTTTACTATAACCGAGATGCTCTACGATTTCCTTTTGAATGGGCCGATAGATATAATACTTCAGCAAACATTCCCATACCTCGTTTCCTATTCTTCTAGTAATTTCTGTGATAACGCGGCCGTGATTATATGCTACTGAGCGTAGCGAACCGGCCAGCGCTGCACGGCTCGTCGTTCACCACTTTGTTATATGGCGTTTCGTTGCCCGCAGTTTCAAAATTGAGAATACCAAAGAAGCGATCCGTCCGAGTTCAATCTTCCTCAGCCCGAAGGGTCGCTGCAGGCGCGGCTGGATTGCCAATTACAAATGCAAAGACCGCTGCAAGCACAACGGCGAGCATCATGCCAACCTTAAACCAAACCGGATAAGGCAGCAGATGGGTGTCTATTTAAATGTCTAGATGCGATTAGCGGCGAATACTTTACGATGGGTGTCTATGTAAATGTATGCCGCACTTAGCCGCAGTGTATGCGGTGACTGCCTTGTGGTAATGTTGAGCGACAGCGAGACCACAAGGCAGACACCGCGTACACTGTCGGCTACAGTG
>CAZNOB010000176.1:0-10613 GCA_964574535.1 uncultured Granulosicoccaceae bacterium
GGTTACTTTTCCTGTTTGAAAAGTGACTCCGCCGGAAGGGCATTTTTGGTCTTTTTAAAAACGAAGGCCCCTGGCAAGGATGTCATGTTAGCCACGCGAGGGCCAGGGCACACCGCTCGCCAGAGCGTAATCCCCTGGCAGAGCACTTTTATCAATCATTTTCGTTTCGTATGAATTGGCAGTTTTGATGTAAATCTTATTGCCGGAAAAGGTATAATTTTGAAATTCTTTAAGTTGTCTGTCCCATGCGCGAAAAATTACTTACCATGCTGGTGCGCCTTCTGTGCTGGCTTCCACTTTCAGTCAGCCGGGCACTCGGAAACTCCGTGGGTTGGCTCGCATGGATTACTTCGTCAAAAAGCTACAAAATCACAATAAAGAATCTGGAAATAGCTTTTCCTGAATTATCAGTGCCGGAACGCAAGAAGATGGCCCGTGAGAGTCTCTGCCATAGCGCACAAATGCTTTTCGAAGTCGCGGCAGTTTGGTATCGAGACGACGCGTGGCGACAAAAAAAAACACTGAGCGTCACCAATGAAGACTTGTATTTAGCTGCACGTGATTCAGGGCGTGGTGTACTTTTTCTGGTGCCTCACTTCGGCAATTGGGAAATGATAGGCCTGCGGGTTGGCTCTTTTATGAAAACAACCGCAATGTATGCGCCGCCGAAAATTCCGGAACTGGATTCAATCATGCGATCCGGTCGATTTGTCGCAGATATGGTTCCGGCAAATGTGAAAGGCGTGCTGAGCGTGATCAAGGCGCTCAGGCGTGGAGAGATGACCTTTATTCTTCCTGATCAGGTTCCAGCTGAAGGCGGCGGCATCTTTACACCGTTCTACGGCACACCCACCTACACGATGACGCTGTTTCAACGGTTGATTCAAAAAACCAACCCTGTTGTTTTGATCGCCTACGCTATTCGGAGTAAAGGAGGTTTTAATTTAGGCTATATGGAGCCCGATCCGGAGATCTATGCTGATGATGATCAAAAAGCTGTTGTCGCGCTCAATCGATCCATCGAGCGTTTGATAGAAAAAGCACCGAGTCAGTATAGCTGGGAGTACAAGCGCTACAAAAAGCAGCCTGATGGAAGCAATCTGTACATCGGGTGTTGATTGTGTAGCTTAAGTCATCCAGTAATCGTACAGACTCAAAACTACATTACGGAACTCTATAAAATTTGAGTACAACTGCACCAGAACACCCAATCACACCTGACCAGCCCATCGGGACTGCCGATGTACAGGACTGGATAGACTGGTTCTACGAATCTTTTTTACCGGGCTGGATTGAACGCACTCGCGATCCGGATGGCTTTGGCTTTTATGATCTACTGGACCAAAATGCCAGACCATTGCAAAAGAATAGACGGACAGCACTGGCACAGGCAAGACTACTTTTTACTTTCTCACATCTGGGACTGACAACAGGCAACCCTGTTTTTCGAGACGCCGCACATGTTGCATGTGATGCGCTGCAAGCATTTCAAAAATCACCCGGCCTGTATGCCCGCGCCCGTGCAGCAAACAAACAGCCGACAAACACCGACGAAGACAATCTGGCACTGAGCTATGACCAGAGTTTTGTGATACTGGGTCTTTCTACATGGGGAAAGCTTAACCCCGACGACAATACAAACCCAATGCTTGAAACATGCTGGTCAGCACTGGAAAATAATTTAACTGACCACGCAACCGGTTTGCTGCTTGAACACGATGCCGTCCCTGCCCCTTCGCATCCTAATGCACCACTGCGCGCACAGAATCCGCATATGCATCTCTATGAAGCGGCCCTTCAGGCATATGAAATGACAGAACATCCGGTATGGCTTGAACGCGCCAGACTAATGCGCACCAAGGGCCTGGAATATTTTTACGATAAAGACACCGGCACCATAATCGAATTCATTGCTCCTGATATTGGCACTCTTGCAGGGCAAGAAGGCCAAAGACGTGAGATCGGACATCAGTGTGAATGGGCCTGGTTGCTCCATCGTGAAACTGAACTCGGAGGAGACAGCCATATAGGCGATATCGCAAACCAACTGTTAGCATTTGCTGACAAACATGGTTTTCAATCAAACGGTGTCATGCAAGGTGCAGCTTATGATGCTGTCTCTGCAGAGTTAAGCTTTCATGAAAACAAATTTTTACTTTGGCCACAGACCGAAGCAATCAAGACATTCGCCATCAGAAAAGATCAGACTTCTTACGCAAACAATGCCAGACATTTAATGTTGCTTGTCTTTCAAAAATATTTTGCGAACTACCCCGGTTTCGTCAATCAGCTTGATAACAACGGCCAGCCCCTCTGGTCAGAAGCCCTTAGCCGGCTGCTTTATCATCTTGTACTGGCACTCACAGAAGGCTCCCGAGCCGAGCTCTGGAGAACTCCCGTTTAAAAAGGATGATCACTGTTTGGCGAAAAGTTATTCTTCTTAAGCCCTGGGAGAATTCGTCCCGGCTAGCGGTGCGCAGCTAACATGATATCCCTGCCGGGGGTCTTCATTTTTGAAAGAAGACCAAAAACGACATGCCTTTCAGGCGGAGTGACTTTTCAAACGACGAAAAAGTAACCAAAAGTCGTCTTGCGACTATTCAGCCCTTCGGGTGCCTGCGGCATTTTGAGAGTGATCGTGCAAGCGGATAGCGCTTGCAGCCATCCATGGCTGACAGCGCTCTTTTCGCCATATATGGCGCGACGACCCACTTCCACGTTCACTCTCAAAACTAATTAGTGCTCATCCAGAAACATGGGCGTAGCGAGAATCACTGGGGTGCGTGAGATTTTACCGACTACATGTGGGCGTTTAGTCATTCTAAATAACTACATGTAGTCGGTGAAAGATCGCGTGCAATCAGTGGTTCGCAGTAGCGCTTGTTTCTGGATGGGCACTAATTAAACGAGGGTAGATCAAGAGCAAAAGCAAAAGAGCAAACGCTTTGCGTTTTTCGTACCTACTGTATGGCTCTGTATGTTGCCGAAATTATCTAAACACAAACAATCAGACACTTTGTTAGATGAACAATCTGCGTAGCGAGAACGTGCTGTGGCAAGTGACCTTGCCGTATTAAATGATTATTTGAGGCGCATGGTTGTTCTTGTGTAACGAAAATGATCGATTATTTATATCACTTCTGGCGCACAGTCTGGGCGCGTTCGCTGTAGCAGACGCGCAGGCTCCTAGGCGCTGGTCTCTTTGACGGACTCCATGGTCACGTATGTTGACGTGCTCGCGACATGTGGCAGGCTCGAAATTTGTTCACCTAATACACGACGATACGCGGCGATATCTTTTGTTCGAACCTTAAGCAGGTAGTCAAACGGGCCGGCAATCATATGGCATTGTTCGATTTCGGGAATCAGTTTTACCGATTCATTAAACGCCCTAAGCGCGGCCTCTTTTGTGTCCTGCAATCTTACTTCAACAAATGCAACATGATTCATATCCAGTTTCACCGGGTTCAGAACGGCCTTGAACCCAGTGATGTAACCGTCACTGATAAGTCTTTTCAATCTCACACCGCAAGGTGTCTTGGACATTCCAAGTTTCTTTGCGAGATCAGTTACCGCTATACGCCCGTCGGTTGACAAGGTTTGAAGTATCTTCCGGTCAAATTGGTCTAGTTGACCGATTTCTTCTGATTTTGCCACCATATGGCCCCATCAATAATGAAATATAAGTTTTCTGAACTTAATATTACACCATATAAGTAATTTCGTCTCTTTTATTACCGATAAACTGGAGCCCTGTCAGACTGGATCCAGCCAATGAATACATTAACCACTATCAGAACCCGCATCCGAAGCCTGCACAAAGCAGACGAAAGCACGGTAATAAATACGCTCGCTGAAAAACATGGCCCTGATGATGTAGCCCGGGTAAAAATCTGCGCCAATGCCGCCTCCCTGGTTAGCCGTATCAGGGAGGCTCGCAATCCGGGTCTGATGGAAGTTTTTCTCGCTGAGTATGGCCTGTCGACAGATGAAGGTGTGGCCCTTATGTGCCTTGCAGAAGCCTTACTTCGCGTGCCGGATGCGCAGACCATTAATGAACTGATTGAAGACAAAATTGCACCGTCGTCATGGGGCGAGCACCTCGGCAAGTCCAGTTCGTCTCTCGTCAACGCCTCTACCTGGGCGCTTTTACTGACTGGCAAAGTCTTACAGGAACCACACACCGACGGTCTTGCCAATACGCTACAAAACGCTGTCCGCAGACTGGGCGAGCCCATCATTAGAGCAGCTGTAAAACGCGCCATGAAAGAAATGGGACATCAGTTCGTACTTGGTGAAGATATAACACAGGCCATCAAACGCGGTATTTCGCAGGAAGAAGCGGGATTCACCTATTCATATGACATGCTGGGTGAGGCTGCTTTGACAGCTACCGATGCGCAGGCTTTCTTTACAGCTTACCGTGATGCCATCAGTAATCTATCCGATCACGCCACACACCGACACGTCCGCGAGAACCCTGGTATATCGATTAAACTTTCTGCGCTCCATCCACGCTATGAAGTTGCTCATCGCGAGCGTGTTCTGCAAGAGCTGGTACCGCGTGTAAAGGATCTTGCCCGAATGGCCAAAGAGGCCCACATGGGCCTTAATATAGATGCAGAAGAAGCTGATCGACTCGACCTGTCACTGGATGTAATAGAAGCGGTGCTCAGATCACCGGAGTTTACCGATTGGGATGGATTTGGTGTTGTTGTGCAAGCGTACAGCAAACGTGCCGCTGCAGTAATTGACTGGCTCTACGAATTGTCAGGGGAACTTGATCGAAACATCATGGTGCGGCTGGTAAAAGGTGCCTATTGGGATATGGAAATCAAACAGTGCCAGGTAGACGGGCTCAGTGATTTTCCGGTCTTCACCAACAAGGCATTTACAGACGTCTCCTATATCTGCTGTGCGCAAAAGCTACTGGATTATTCGGACAGAATCTATCCACAATTTGCCACGCACAATGCCCATACGGTCAGCGCTATTCTGGCAATGGCAAGTCACAACCAGGCCTATGAATTCCAACGGCTCCACGGCATGGGTGAGGTACTGCATGAGCTGGTTCTTGATCAGAAAAAAACGCGCTGCAGAATCTACGCGCCGGTGGGCACGCATCGCGATCTGCTTGCCTATCTAGTACGCAGGCTCCTGGAAAACGGTGCAAACTCGTCATTCCTGAATCAGGTCGTTGATGAAAAGATCAAACCAGAGCTTATCACGGCTGATCCGTTTAAAGCTGTTGGTAGCAGTCAAACCGATCAAAACATTAATATACGTCACCCCGGAGATCTGTATCAGCCAGAGCGCACTAATTCGATTGGCTGGGACCTGCGTAACTACGATGACATACAGGCGTTTGTGCAGTCACGGGATAAGTTTAAAAATCATAGATGGGTTGCAGGCCCTGACATTGCCGGAACAAAACCCGACTCCAAACCTTCGCCCGTATACAACCCCGGAAATCCGCAAGAGCTGATCGGACATGTGTCCCGCGCCACTTTGGATGACGTAGATATCGCACTGGATGCTGCAGAGCCCTGGTCAAAGGTAACTGCTGATGTTCGTCACCGGGTTTTAAATAAAGCTGCAGACCTGTACGAAGAAAACGCCGGCGAAATATTTGCGGCGCTTTGCTTTGAAGCAGGCAAGACCGCAGCAGATGCGATCGCTGAAATCAGAGAGGCTGTGGATTTTTTAAGATACTACGCAGCAGAGGCGATGCGTCTGGACCACTTGCCAGCACGAGGTATTATCACTTGTATTTCCCCCTGGAACTTTCCTCTTGCGATATTTACCGGCCAGATCGCGGCGGCCCTGGCCGCAGGAAATGGCGTTCTGGCTAAACCCGCTGAACCCACTCCTATCATTGCATCCATCGGTGTCAGGTTGCTGCGCAAAGCAGGTGTACCAGACGCTGTGCTACAACTTGTACCCGGTAAAGGTTCGGTCGTCGGCGCAATGTTAACCACAGACAAACGCATCAATGGAATTTGCTTTACCGGCTCCACCGGAGTCGCGCAGTCAATCTATCAGGCGGCATCTGCCACGCTGGAACCGGACTCGACCTTCATTGCCGAAACCGGGGGTCTTAACGCCATGATAGTTGATTCAAGCGCCCTGCCTGAACAGGCTATACAGGATATCGTAGATTCGTCATTTCGATCTTGTGGGCAACGTTGCTCTGCACTGCGCATGCTGTACCTGCAGAAAGATATTGCTGATGATTTCATCGCGATGTTACTTGGCGCTATGGATGAACTGGAAGTATCTGATCCGGTCAATCTGACCTCCGACGTAGGGCCGGTAATTACCGACTCAGCACGTCAGGAAATACTCGATCACATCGACACAGCAAGAAGCAATGGAAGCTTGCTCAAGCATCTCAAAGCCCCCGCTACAGGTCTGTTTGTTGGACCGGCGGTTATTCAGGTAGAAGGCATTCAGTCTTTAGCGAAAGAGATTTTCGGACCGGTACTGCATATTGCTACATTTGAACTGTCTGAACTCGATGAAATCCTTGATGACATCAATTCCAGTGGTTATGGCCTGACCTTCGGTCTCCACACTCGCATAGATGACCGTGTTCAGCATATTACAAGCAAGTTGAACGTCGGCAATATCTATGTCAATCGAAACCAGATTGGCGCGGTTGTCGGCTCACAGCCATTCGGTGGTGAAGGACTATCTGGCACCGGGCCGAAAGCAGGTGGCCCGCACTATGTTAAACGCTTTAAGCAATTTAACCTGCCACTACACAACGCTGGAGCCGGGCCAGCGGTACCGGTAATCACCGTACAAAGCGCCTTGAACAACGCGGTAACCAATAAGCATAAGGCACTTGAAACCGTTGATATGCCCGGCCCGACGGGAGAGTCTAATCGGTGGTCAAGCTTTTCCAGAGGCACGATCCTGTGCCTGGGACCCACCCCTGAAGATGCAAAGAAACAAATGCAAATCGCAAACAACATGGGTTGTGCATCCGTCGGCGTTGCTCCCGACCTTAGCGGAGCGAATACTGTCGCAGGATACTTGAACCGGGCAGCCTTGTCGGACTTGGAAGGGTTCAGCGCCGTAGCATTATGGTCTGATAAAATCGACCTTATAAAAGCACGCGAAGCCATTGCGCAAAGAGACGGCGCAATACTGCCACTTATTGCTACAGATGAAATGAAAGATCTGTGCATCCTTGAACGTCACCTGTGTATCGATACGACAGCCGCGGGCGGCAATACGTCTCTGCTAGCGGCTCAATAACCAGTGCAAGCACCGGCATGCAAAAAATCAATATTTTCTGTGACCACATTGCAGCCGTGTGCTTGTATAATGAGAAAAAATAACTGGAAACGATCAGGTGAGCATAAAAATAGACAACATAAACCAGAGTATTTTACGATTGCTGCAAGAAGATACCCGCCTGTCAATCGCTGCAATTGCCGACAGCGCCGGAATCTCAACCAGTCCATGCCAAAAACGTATTAAACAGCTTGAAAGCCAGGGAGTCATCACCAACTATAGTGCGCATATAGAAGTATCGAAAATATGCACCAGCGTAACTTTTCTAGCTGAGATCACCCTGCAGGAACACGACAAAAATGCGTTCCAACAATTTGAAAAAGTTATCATGGAGGAAGACACGCTGGTTGAGTGCGATCAAGTATCCGGCCCTTATGACTATAGTGCCCGTTTTGTCTGCAAGAACATTGAAGACTACAAATCAATTTCAGATCGACTTCTTTCAAAGTCTCCCATCAAAAGCATCCAAAGCCATTGTGTGCTATCGAAAGTGAAGCGCTTCGCCGGCTACCCGCTGAGCTACCTTCTTGACGACGATAAACTGCAGTAGCTAGTCAGTCGGCTGTTAGGTAGGTTAGATAACACGGATCGAAGGGACAGTTGCCATAGCGGCGTTAGAATAATTCGACGCAGTCGGCCTTGCTATGACGGTTGTCACTGTGAAAAGTTTGTTCCCGCACAGCCCGCTAGCGCTGGCGGTTATTGTTCCACACATTCTTTTCCAGGGTGCACGCCGCCCGGAGGATTAGTCAACTTTTCACTACACATCACACTCTCCTTCCGCCCTTTTGCCGCTCAACGATCCGAATTTCCTGTTTCACCATCTGCATTTGATAAAAAATTCTCTTTCAGAGCTTGTATTCGATATTTATATTCTCAGCTTTCCCGGATCATAGTCGTAAGTAAATTAGCTACTAATACAAAACCGTGGCTACCTTTAACGACAAGACTGATCGGTAAATATTATGACTCAGAAACGCTGTTGTATCGTCGGAATGCCTGTTCAATGTGGCACACACGTTAATGGCTGTGTCATGGGGCCAGATGCCTATCGAACCGCCGGACTCACCGAAACCTTAGAGGAACAAGGGGCTGCCGTTTTTGACTACGGAAATTTGGTAGCAACCCCGCATCAGTCTCTAGAGCATGAAAATTCTAATGTCAGAAGCTTAACGGAAGTCGTTTCATGGATAGAGCGGATTGAGGACGCCGCCTACAACGCTATTTCATCTTATGACCTGCCTGTTTTTCTGGGAGGTGATCATAGCCTGTCTGCAGGCACAGTACCGGGAGTAACCCGGCACGCCCGGGAACGCGGTCAGGAGCAATTTGTGCTGTGGCTGGATGCTCACCCCGACTTTCACAACCTTTCCAGCACCGTGAGCGGAAACCTGCATGGAACTCCCGTCGCATACTTTTCCGGGCAAGCAGGCTTCGATGGTTACTACCCGCCTTTATTAAATAAGGTACCCGAGCAGAATATCTGCATGATGGGTATTCGCAGTATTGATGATTCAGAACGCTTTGCGCTGGCAAAAACAAAAATACAAATACTGGACATGCGCTACATCGACGACCACGGGTTCGCAAACGCGCTTAACGAATTCCTGGAGCGCGTTGAAAAGGCCAATGGCGCACTACATGTCAGCCTGGATGTAGATTTCCTGGAACCGGAAATTGCACCAGCTGTTGGAACCACTGTTGCCGGCGGCACCACTTTCAGAGAGGCGCACCATATTATGGAAATGTTACACGAAAGTGATTTAGTTACCTCGCTGGACTTAGTAGAGCTCAATCCGTTTTTGGACGACCGCGGCAAAACAGCATCGCTAATGGTCGATCTCGTTGCCAGCTTAATGGGGCGCAAAATACTACACCGTCTTCCAAGACGCTGTGGATAATATCCATTCAAACCACCATCACATTTTTCTAACGTAGAGTAATCAAAACGATGAACTCAATGGCAGCTGAAAAGCTTCAACAAAATCCATCGGATCTTGCGATGGTCCCATTCGTCAGTGTTGAAAACATGATGAATATCGTTAATAGACGCACCCTGCCCGTGATTATCAGGGAAATCGCTGAATATATAGAAGAGGACTTTCTACGCTGGGAATCGTTTGACAAAACACCCCGGGTCGCAGCTCATTCATCAGAGGGTGTGATTGAGTTAATGCCAACGAGCGACGGAGAGAACTACGGGTTTAAGTACGTCAACGGGCATCCCGCAAATATGGCGCGCGGATATCAAACAGTTACCGCTTTTGGTGTGTTGGCACGGGTCGATAACGGATATCCGATACTGGTCACTGAAATGACGATTCTAACTGCTTTGCGAACGGCAGCCACCTCGGCAGTTGCGGCTAAGTATTTAGCACCAGACCAATCAAAAGTCATGGCAATGATCGGTAACGGCGCACAATGTGAATTTCAAGCGCTGGCATTCAAAGAGGTTATCGGCATTGAAACTGTCAAACTCTACGACATAGACCCACAAGCAACACAAAAAGCGGTTCGCAACCTGCAGAACTCAGGACTAACTGTTATTGCATGCTCGACCCCGGAAGAAGCCGTGCTGGATGCTCAAATAATCACAACGTGTACTGCAGACAAACAATACGCAACAGTTCTAGGCGACAACATGGTGAGCTCCGGCATTCATATTAACGCCATCGGTGGTGATTGCCCGGGAAAAACAGAGCTCTATAAAAACATTCTGCTTCGATCGGACATATTTGTAGAGTACCCGCCGCAAACTCGCATTGAAGGTGAAATTCAACAACTTGACGATGATCACCCGGTAACAGAACTGTGGACCGTTATCGCTGGAAAAAACAAAGGCAGAACATCTGACAGTCAAATCACACTGTTCGACAGCGTCGGCTTTGCCACAGAAGATTTTTCAGCGCTTCGTTATATCCACGATCAACTTGAGAAAACCGGTTGCTACATTGACCTGGACATGATCGCAGATCCCGATAACACCAGAGATCTATTCGGAATGATTGAGCGTGCAAAATAGACGGAGATTGACAGAGACACCCATCGCACAAATAATTTGTGGGAAGTTACTGAATTTCGATGCTTTTGGAAACACATTAGCATTCAACTTCAATTCGATTTACGTATGGGTGTCTCTCTCTTATTCATTGTATCAGCGGCGGATTCAGGCAATATTCCTCACTGTGTGAACGAGACAGTAGTGTATTTTGGTAATGCTAATATTTTTAGCACTGCTGAGCTGTAAATCTGCCTTGTCTAGTATTGATAGGGTTTTGAGGCAGCTAGTGTTGTTTGTAATCTACCTGATT
>CAZNOB010000177.1:0-10573 GCA_964574535.1 uncultured Granulosicoccaceae bacterium
GAAGTCGCGTAGCGAGAACATGCCATGAGTATAGGCTCTACTGCGCAGGCCTCTGGCTCTGGTAACTCAGTTAACAAAATCCGGGTTAAACACTTACAATTCTGTACGCAAATGGTGAAATGATGAATAAAGAAGCTAGCGGACCCAACATCGATTCTTGTGTGCTGCCTTTTCTGCCCATGTTATATGTCGCCTGGTCGGACGAAGTTATTTCTCCAGCACAAATTCGTGGCATCGAAAAGGTATTGCGCACCAGCAAGTGCCTGCAACCCGATCAGCGTCAGTTGATCAAGAAATGGCTTGACCCGGCCAACCCGCCCTCAGCGAGTGACCTGCAGAGCTGGCGGTCTTATATCCGTCAAAACCACAGCAAATTGTCGACGAATGAGAGCTGCTCTCTGGCCGAGCTTGGTGCTTCGCTGGTAGATGGCGATCCACTGCCGAAAAATTGCCCCACCCGAAACGCCCTGAATGAAATCGAAACAGACCTCGACATTCTGGGCGAAGAAGCAACAGCAGAGCTACTTGGGAAACAAGCAGGTGCCGCAAACAAGTCCGCAAAGCAGAGTGTCGATGTCAAAGCCATTAATGCGTATCTGGATGGAAAACACTCTGCTGTCCGCAAAAAAGTCCGCCGATTTTTTCTGGACCCAAAGTTATCGCTGGATCGGATACCTGAAGGCAAAGATGAATATCGCGAACTGATTTTCGAATGGTGCGAGCTGGCAGCTCAGCAAGGCTGGGGGGCACTGGCGTTTCCCAAATTTGCTGGTGGCAAAGATGATACAGAAAAATACCTGGCTGTATTCGAAGAGCTGGGTTACCACGATTTATCGCTGACCATTAAGTTCGGGGTGCAATTTGGCTTATGGGGCGGCAGTGTTTATTGGCTGGGCACAGACAAACATCATCGCAAATACCTGAAAGACATCGGCACCCTGGCACTGCCTGGCAGCTTCGCCATGACTGAAGGCGGGCATGGCAGCAACGTACGCGATATCGAAACCACAGCCACCTTCGATCCTGACAAAGATGCTTTTATCCTGCATACCCCTAATGAGCTTGCGCGCAAGGAATATATAGGTAACGCCGCTGTCCATGCGAAGGCTGCTACGGTATTTGCGCAACTGGTCACTAATGGCGAATCACACGGCGTGCATGCTTTTGTGGTACCGCTGAGAAATGACAAAGGTACACTGGATGGCATCCGCATTGAAGACAACGGTCGCAAGCTTGGCCTTAACGGTGTTGATAACGGCCGGATTTGGTTCACCAATGTTGTGGTGCCCAGAGAAAACCTGTTAGATAAATTTGGCTCAGTAGATGCCGAAGGCAACTATTCAAGCCCTATCACCAGCCAAAGTAAACGTTTCTTCACCATGCTTGGAACCCTTGTCGGTGGACGCGTGGGCGTGCCTTACGCTGGGCTGAGTGCTGCAAAACTCGGTTTAACTATCGCCATCAAATACGCAGGCAACCGCACCCAGTTCGGTCCGGGTGGTGGTGACGAAATCAGTATTCTCGACTACACCACCCATCAGCGCAGACTGATGCCGTTACTGGCAAAAGCCTATGCTTTTCACTTTGGTCAAAAGTACAGTCTTGAGCGTTACATTAACAAGACTGAAAAAGATGGACAGGAAGTCGAAGCCGTTGCTGCCGGAATGAAATCCCTGTGCACCTGGTTCACCACCACAGCGCTGCAAGAGTGTCGTGAAGCCTGTGGTGGTAACGGCTACCTGTGGGAAAACCGCTTTGCTGATATGAAAGCCGATTCCGAAATATTCACCACCTTCGAAGGTGACAACACAGTACTCCTTCAATTGGTCGCCAAGACGCGCTTGTCACACTTTAAAGAGAGCTTTGGCAGCATGGGGCTGGTCAGCACGATGCGCTTTGTTTCAGAGATCGCAGGCACGAAATTAAGTGAACTAAACCCCATTATCACGCGCAATGTTGATCGCAAACACTTATTAAGCCGCAGTTTTTACAGCGCTGCTTTCAAGTATCGCGAGTCTTTCCTGTTGCGACTGGTAGCGCAGCGACTGAGAAAACGTGTTAAGGGGGGGATGGATTCCTTCGACGCAGTGATTGAATGCCAGCCCATGATGGTAGATATGGGAAAGGCCTATATCGAAAGGCTGGTTCTGGAACAATTTGTCGCGGGTGTTAAAGCTGCTGACAAATCAATTCAGCAGCCACTGATGATGCTGGAAAGATTGTATGCACTATCGATGATCGAGGAGTACAAAGGCTGGTATCTGGAAAATGGATATATTGAGGGCCGCAAAGCTGTCTATATTTCCAAGATGGTCGACGAGTTATGCCTCAAGACTCGCGAACATTGCCCGGACCTGGTCAACGCATTTGGTATTCCGGACGGACTTATCAAGGCACCTATCGCCACTGAATACCCTTACAAGTAGAATGGTTTTGTCAAATCAGGGCCTGGTCAATGCATGGCTCTGATTTGACTGACAGGCGGGCTCTTGAAACCTGCGGGAAGTATCACCGATTATTTAAAGCTGCCACCAGCGAGCAGTCCATGCCGGTAAAGCCGGCCTGTTCAGCTTTTTTATAACTCTGGAGTGCTGCGGCAACTACTTGTTCATTCATTCCATTAGCGTCGATTTCGCTAACCATCAACTGCATATCCTTGATCGCACTTTCAAGAGAAAAGTTAGCATTGCCCGGTTCGCCGTTGACAATCATTTCGCGTATCGGCGGTACTCTTTTTGTGGCAACACCAATGGCACCGGAACTATCTGCCAGAACATCGAGCGCTATTGACAGATCAACATTGTGGGATCTTGCTATCTGTAACGCTTCACCTAAGGCAGACCAGTAGACCATCAGTGGCAGGTTGACTGCCAGTTTCATTGCCGCACCGGTACCCACCGGCCCGAAGTGCTCGAGCCTTCTGGTTAATAGTTGCAGGACAGGCTTTGCCTTTGAAAACGCGTCATTAGTACCGCCGGCAAGCCCCAGCAGCTGGCCTTCCAGTGCGGGACCGATGGTGCCGCCGACGGGGCATTCCAGAAACAGTCCCTGTTTCTCTACTACAGCTGCTTCCAGTTCAGCGGCTCTGACCGGAGCCATGGTGCACACTTCTACGATAACTTTGCCATTCAAAGTATCACTGAGCAGACCGTTTTCACCAAAATAGACAGACTGTGTGGCTGCGTCATTTGCAAGAACAGAGATAATAACTTCGCAGCCTGTTACAAGTTCATGTGGCGTGCCGGCAATGGCTGCACCGTCCAGTCCGTGTGCTTTACCGCTACTTCGATTCCAAACGGTTAATGATTCTCCCTCAGCGAGTAACCGCTGTGCAATTGCGTAACCCATTTTGCCCAGGCCGACAATACCGATCATTTGCGTTCTCCGTTGTTGAATTGTATTTTTCAGGGCCCCTGTAAGGCCTGATGATTGCGCATTCTCATGGCATTCCAGCCGCAGACTTTGCTTTAGCGGATTACTTTAACATCTGGCCTCGCTACCGGTATTCTATATTTTAACCTCTGCATTCGCATCAGTAATCAGCATATGACAAAGGTTGCGTTATAGTTTGATCGTTGATGATGATGGATAAATAGATCTTATGGCGCAGTTTGGTGTTGCATTAATTGGTGCTGGTATGATTGCCAGGACTCATGTATTGGCTTTGTCTGAGCTAAAGTCGCGCTGTCAGCTGCGTGCTATTGTATCTACGCGGCCAGCACGTGCCGAGTATTTATCAGAATTTTATCAAGGCTCGTCTCTGCAATTTACTAACAACCTGTCTGATGTACTGAAAGATTCCGCAGTAAAATTTGTCATCGTGGCAACACCACCAAGTGTCAGGATAGATCTCATTGAGGCTCTCGCGAAAGCAGGAAAGCATATCTTGCTGGAGAAACCACTAGCTCGCAATGTCGATGAATCCAGACAAGTAGTTGAAATATGTAAACAGGCGAATGTCACACTGGGTGTGTTATTCCAGCATCGTATGTGGGACACCTCGATAGCAGCGGCAAGCATGGTTGCCAGTGGTGAGCTTGGGCATATAGGGCTTGTTGAAATCGCCGCGCCACTTTGGCGGCCACAATCCTATTATGATGAGCTGGACCGTGGCACCTACGACCGGGATGGAGGCGGAGTAATGATCACGCAAGCGATCCATACCATAGATCTGGCACTCAGCCTTGCGGGCCCGGTAACACGCGTTCAGGCAATGACTGCAACAACGCCTCTGCATAAGATGGAAGCTGAAGATTTTGCAGTCGCTGGATTGCACTTTTTGTCAGGAGCAGTTGGTTCTTTAGTGGCGAGCACGGCGACCTTTCCACAGGGCAAAGAATCCATAAGCCTGCACGGTGAGAATGGAACCTTACATTTACGCGATGATGCAATGGAGATCTTCTGGCGAGATGGCGGTAGTACACGCCATAACTCGGACGTTGAATCTACCGACTCTATTGTGCCCAAATACGAATGGCATAAAAGAATGATTGAGAATTTTATAGATTCAATTGAACAGGGGAGTGCACCGATGGTTACCGGCAGCGAGGCTCTCGGGTCACAACGTCTGATTCAAGCGATAGAAGAATCCTCTCGTGCTGGTAGTTCAGTGACTGTAGCATGATGTTTCTAACAGGAGATCGTACAAGTGTCACGGTCTACCAATCGCCGGGTGCAAGTAGTAGCCATTAGGGATCACACAATCGCCGTGGCATTGGCTTTAAACCACGCCAGTTGATACTCCATCATTGCTGAAGCGACGGCGTGTGACTTATTAAAGCTACAACTACATGCCTGGGATACCCGTTCAAACAGTTCTGTTGCTTTAGACCGGGACAGTCCGGATTCTTGTGCGCCTTCTATAAACCGATTTTTGTGTGGACTATCCCTACCAGGTGTTGTGACTTTTAATGCACGACGTAACGTATCAGCTTCTGCCAGAGAGTATCCAGCAACTTTTTCGGCAATTAGAATAATTTGTTCCTGATATAAAATGTGGCCATATGACTCCGCTGTGATGTGCGTGACCGCGGAATGAATTGCTTTCGCAGAATCCGGATTGTGTCTGCTTTCAGCATATGCCTCAATCCGGTTCTTTAACAGCGGGTGACTCAGTGCAATAGCAGCACATAAGTGTTCAAACCTGTCAGGCTTAATGGTTATTAGTGCAGACTGGTATTGAGCACTATCGAAGACACCGATATCTGAAACGATACCACGACTTAACAATTGATAGCTTGCATCATCAGTTAAACCCATGCGTTCAAAAGCTGTAGTGCTACCGGATTTTTTGAGCCTTTCGGTGTTCTGCTGAATTGCCGTGAGTGCGTTTTGAGGAATGACATTAAACTGCACGAGTCCGGCCTTCGCAACCTGTGCAATGGTCATGCGAGTAGCGGGGAATCCGGAAGCGGGGTTTGAATACAGTGGTGCCAGTTCGGTGAGCGGGCGATCACCTATGACCAGCCTTGAAGGAAGTGGAGTGCCATCATCAGAACTGATTTGCGCCACTTGGCCTGGTCCGTACCTGGATTGTATATACGCTATAACTTCACCATAGCGTTGCTCGCAAAAATCGATATCAAAATCCGGAGCTGTGTTTCTTCCAGGGTTTAAAAAACGTTCGAAGGGCAGGTCATATTTTATCGGATCAACTTTTGTGATACCCAGTACGAATCCGATCAGAGAACAAGGGCCTGAACCGCGCCCGGGGCCCACTGCAATTCCGTTGTCTTCTGCCCAGCGGACATAATCTGCCACGATAAGAAAGTAACTGCTGCATTTTTTTTCATTAATAATTTGCAACTCAGCTTCCAGGCGCTCGTTGTAGACTGATACTGAAGTTGCCGGTTCATGCTCGAGTAAAAAGCGCGACAGGTTTTGCCTGCTGCGTTCCTTCAGGAGTTTAGCCTCGATATCGATGTAGTAGTCATCGGAAAAGTCCAAAGCGGACTGAATGAAGTTGGGCATATATGTCATTTAGACAATCTCCGACAAATTAACTGAACAGCTTTCATGGTCGACTACTGATCTGCCTGGTAGCAGACTGATTATTTTACGAAGATACACCATCGATGAGCTGTGTACAGTTACGCGAGAATTTTCCTGTTGTCGTGTGAGCGTATTTTACCAAACTGCAATTGTTGGTTTTGATTTGCCGGCTGGGAGCTTAGTTCCAAAGCAGCGGTGTGATCCAAACTCTGTTGAATGAGCCTCTGGCACCATTTTACACATCGGAGGCATCTCGTTGCTGCACGCTCAATTGCAAGTGCATGCGCTTTATATAGTTGCGCTTAAAAGCCCCGTATTTATGAACATACTCCAGGGCTTGGGCTGTTATTTCTGATTCTTACGACCACATTGGACCGATCAGATCAAGCCAGCGCTTTTAAAGCCTGCTGAATCCCGAGTTTAGCGCAATACCATTGTCAGTATCTGTTTCATCGGGTAGGTTGGCACTGTTTTCCAGATTGTCAGTGTCGCCTTGCGCGTCATCGGTATTGCCTATTTCAGGGTTATTTTTAGCGTCAATCTCATCGGCTGAATCGCCACCGCCACCGCCACCGCATGCATATGCAGCGTAACCACTTTATTTGAAGAGACTTTGCAGCACAAAGTGCCTTGTGGATAAATTTTAGTGTAGGTAATCCATTGATTTACTCTGATGGTAGCGCACCTCACGAGCCAGCAGAGCCCCGCAAGTTGAATAACGTTCCCAGCCAAATTGTTTTTTGTACGGTGGTTTTAGGGACCGACTAATCCAGCTTCTGTAACGAGCGACAACCTGGCGCTCACTATCGTATTCAACAAACCACTTTGTATCGCAGGTTGCATTAGGTTTTTTATGCGAACGAGCGTCCTCCTTAGACTCTTTCAGTGTATGTGCTGGGAGAATGCTAAATCGACTGGCTAACTCTTTGTGCGACAGGATCATCTCGGTAGAAATCTGATTAAATAGCATCACATTAACCACAATGGTTTAGGTGTGCGTTGCTCTAACTCACATTCTTTTCAGTTTTTGGGTGAATTCCAGCAGTGTAAGTAAGAAGCGCGGCAGGAATTAGCGAAGGATCCTCGCGCAAGCTCGTCCACAAGTCGGGACGCGACGCTAACTTAATAACTGCAATAGCTATTTGGTGAGAAGAGTTGTCCGTGTTGGCTTCAGCGAGTTTGACAACCCGGTTGCGCAAATCATCATGCGTCATTTGCCCATCTTCAGTAGCCTGTATCAGTTCTGACAGGAGATCACCTCCTGGATTCTTCATTGCCGCTTCGATGCGCGTATCAACATAAACGAGCAGATCTTCAAATGCTTTGGTGATTGCTTTTGTATGTTCCGGATTACGGGTGTGTACTTGCTGCACAGTGTGCGAGGTTCGAGACACAAACTCCGCATGTTCAAGCGGTGCATTAAGCCATAGCAATACACCCGTGACGGGATGCGATCGCACAGTGCCGTAATCAGGTTGACCTCTTGATCATGTGGCATTTCGTCGATTGTTTGTTGCACGACTTGTTTGATATCAGTACGGAATCGCTGAGCCCCTTGTATTCCAAGCGTACGATTCAATGGCGCTCGAAGCTTCTTACGGGTTTCGCCACAGTTGTGAAACGATATAGAGTTGCGTTTGTAGTGTAACGCCGGTCCTTCATGAAGACCGATCACATCCATCAGTCTTGGGTGACCCGTGCCAAATTTGCTGGAAACCATCACCTCACGGCATAGCCCCCGGCAGGGATGTCACCGCTCCCCCGACAGAATTCCCCTAGATAATCCCCTTTTCGCGAAGCGGTTCGCCGTCAGTCAGGCGTTGCCAACCCAGCCTTCTCAGATCAATAGTTTCGTATCGACCACTGACGATAAGCTCCGCTATTGCACGGCCACAACCTGGAGCGTGCATAAGACCGTGGCCGGAAAATCCGGCCAACATATGAAAGTTTCCCAGACCGCCAGCACCGGGGCCGATAATCATATTGCCATCGAAATCGTTCTGATCGTACAGGCCGGGCAATGTAGCCTTGCACCTGGTTTGTTCAAATTTTGGAAAGCGGTGTGCCAAAGCCGGCCATACTACTTTCTCAAAATAATCATGATCGGGCTCGAAGTTAAAGCCTCGAGGTTCTTCCAGCGTTGGTACTCCGCCGGAATAACCACCACCCTCTGGCCTGAATGCCAGCCGGTCGGGATCTTTTATATACGGTAAAGGTTCGATTTTTTCTGCACATTCAAAATAATGCTCGTAGCGACGCAACGGTTCGACAGGGACTTTAATGCCTAACATCAGACAAATATTTTTTGCCCAGGCACCGGCGGCATTAATGTATTGCACGGCATTTATCACCCGACCAGAGCTACAAGTCAGTGAGTTTATCTGTGCGCCGTGCCGATCCAGTGTGGTAACTTCATCTGCCACAAACTCTACGCCCAGAGACAACGCTTTTTTACGAAAGCCGGAAAGCACGGAATAGGGGTCAAGCCAGCCATCATCGGGTGAGAGTACTGCCGCGCCGATATCATCGACATACATCGAAGGAAATCGATGTTTGATTTCTTCGGGCTTGAGCCAGAGTACATTACATCCGTTGCTCTGCTGTGTATCATAATTCTGTTTCAGCACATCAGTTTCACCAGGTGGGACAATAAAAATATATCCCTCTTTTTTGAAACCAATATCTGCGGCAACACCTTCTACTTTCATTGTTTCGGGAAAGTTTTCATAGAAAGGTATTGAGTAATTGGAAAGCGCAATATTCTCGGGTAACGAAAACAGGCGGCGAACTCCACCCGAGGCACGAGGTGTTGATGCAAGTTCATAAGCCGGATCCCGCTCTATTACAGTTACCTGCAGCCCGGGAGACAGATTTTTGAGAAAGTACGCTGCAGAAGCGCCCATCGCACCACCGCCAATCACTGCAACATCAGTTTTCATGTGGGGTCATTCCATCCACTGCCAATACTCGTTCTATTTCTTGAGATCTTAACTGAGTTTCAACTAACCGATGGGCAAATGCTAATTTTACCTTGGGTATCCCGGTGGATTAACCGTATCATCGGGATCTGCTGCAAACTTGCCGAACCGGGTCTTTGGAAGATACAAAAGCAGTGCAGAGCACGCACCTGCTGTATGCCAGTATGGTGTTGACAAATTTCATGATTGAAACCCGGAACAGCAGATCAAACCGTTAGTAGGGTCAAATTATGTCATCTCGGAAAATGAACACTGTATGCCTTCCTGGCAGTCCCCGGCGAGGCGGTAACAGCGATACCCTGGCGCAGCGGTTTGTGCAGCAGGCCTGCGCCTATGAAGTGTCCCCGCAGACATTTGCGCTTTCTGACTTGAACTACAACGGCTGCCAAAATCTGTTTCACTGCAAAGAGGGTTCAGAGCATTGCGGGCAGGTCGATGACCTCACCGAAGTTCTAAAAGCCATATCGACTGCACAGGTGCTGGTACTGGCAACACCGGTCTACTTCACGAGCGTCTCAGGTCCGATGAAACTTGCGATCGACCGATTTTTTTCATTCTTCGTACCGAACTATCCGACAGCTCAGAAAAAGAGCAGACTCACATCAGCACGGCATCTTGTTTTCTTGCAGACACAGGGTGAGCCTGAGAACATGTATGCTGGAATATTAGATAGTTTTTCTGCAAGTTTTACCGGGCTTGGCTTTGATCAACACCATTTGGTTCGAGCATGTGAGGTACGTCAACCCGGCGACATATTTCAGGCTTCGAATGCGCTTGAGGAATGCGATGCCATAGCGGCACTTATCTATGGTGACCCTTGAAGCGGTGACAATTAGCGACTTCTAAACGGAGAAACATATGGCCCACAGTTTTAATCCACCTGATATTTGGAAACCTTTCGGCGCGTTCTCGCATACAGTCATTGCCGGAGCCGGTCGAACCGTTTTTCTTAAGGGACAAGTTGCTTTAGATAAGAACGGACAGATTGTTGGCGAAGGAAATATGGAGCTACAGGTTCGGCAAGTTCTTCGGAACATGTCTGAAGTTCTCACGCACATGGGAGGACGAATGTCTGACGTGGTTTCATTGAACCAATTCACAACTGATATCGAGGCGTTCATGAGTTGCGGTGCCATCCGGCAGGAAGTGTTCAAAGCCCCTTTTCCAGTTACGACAACGCTTCAGGTCGTCTCACTTTTTGATCCTCGACTGCTTATTGAGATCAACGGCACCGCGGAGATCCCTGAAGAGCGTTTCTTGATGCCAAACGCTGCCGAGGTAATGCATGGTTGATGGGCTCAGTAAACTTCGATACACCGAAATTAGACAAGCAAGGTCGTGAATAACTGAATGGCTATTCCACACTTCAAGACACTTTTTCATTCTGTCAAACAGTGGGTTCATGAATTTTTTGTCAGACCCGAATTCGACGCGCAGACATCCGACTCGGTCAGTGATCAGCGCCTCAGTGCATATCCAGAAGAAGAAGCAAAGCGCATCCGCGAATATTTAGATCGACTCGAAGAGACTGAGGCAATAGGTCTCGACAACTATGTCGCCATGATGCGCGATCCGGTCACTGATCGATATTGGGACCGCCGTGT
>CAZNOB010000178.1:0-8105 GCA_964574535.1 uncultured Granulosicoccaceae bacterium
TGCTTGTCAGGAAAATAACTGGGCAGTGAAGCCTTTATCAGTCCGACTTTCATTCTCGATGTCATGAGTCAGTTTATCCGGTCGTTGTTTCAGTCAAGTGCCGCTATCAGGATATCCAGACGTTTGCGCCCGGTCTCTTTGAGCCAATCGCGCAGCCCGCCTTCACCTTCACGGCCAAAAATATCGACAGCATCTGACCACAAGGCACGGCCACACATAAATCCGTTAAATTGCACACCAGCCTCACGAGCCATTTGCAGTGATGCCTTGAACCATTCGAAGCTAACTCCGGCACTGAGGTAGACAAGCTCGGCAGAACTAACTGGTTCAGCTGCTTGCGCAAATGCCTTTAGAGCTTCGTCGCGTGACATCTGCGGTTCGCCAAAACCTTCTACAAACGACAGATCAACCGGGACTTCAACTTTCAGAACATCGGCGCAGAATCTCGGCTTGGCAAAGACTTCAGTAGCACGGCGCACGAGTTCAGGTTTGATTGCCGCGTACTCGGCGGTGCCGGGTAAAACCGACGGGTGATAGACCAGCGGTTCCATCAGAAAGCGCAGCTTGTTTTTTTTGCAACTTTCGCCAAGCTCTGCAACTATATCCTGTTTGCGAGCATTCAGCTGTTCGTCGTCATCGGGTGCGTAGTACATAAAAAATTTCAGCTGATCGACACCCAGCTTTGCGTAGTCTTCTACGTGCAGGTTTTCAGGGAATACGGTGATGCGATCGTCATCGGAGATATGATAGACATCCGCTTCATAGGCAAGCATTCTGCGGCAGTTTGCCGGATAGTAGTCAAGCAGTTCAGGGCCAAGGTTTGCATCAACCAGCACCGTGTTAGCGCCAGCGCCAAGTATTTCCAGAATGGCACTTTTGAAGACAAGCAGATCATCACTGTTTGCGTCCGAGCCGCGTGCGCTGCGTATTGCTGCTTCGAGTCCGCTGCCAGCGTCGACGGCAACACCAATCAGATTTTTATCAACGTTAGTGGCCATGATTATGTTCCCACCGTAGTACCGGCCGTCGTGTTGGCCGCATTATTGGAGATCACTGGAAAATACGGTGATGCATGAGGTGCCTGCCAGTACTTAAGCATTTCCGGCGTTGGTGTAAACAATGATATAGAGAAGCCGGCCATTTCCTGCGTTGTCGAATACGATCCAATCATCGGTGAAATATTCGGAATGCCTGATGTCGTTAACTGTTTCGATACTTCCGAGTATACGGTTAACAGTTCCATCATCGTGGTACCGCCCGAACCATTGACCAGTACAACAGTATCGGTGCCGGGTTCAATCGGTCTATCAGTCAGGATCTCGTCTAGCATGAAGGCGACAAGATCATGCACCGGGCCTACCTTGCGACGGGTGACACCCGGCTCTCCGTGCACACCCATACCAATGTAGATATCATCTGCGGGCAAGTTGAACATCAGCTCACCGGTCAGAGGCGAGACACCCGGTGCCACAGCAGCACCCAGGGTGCGAGTACGACTGCGTACATCCTCGCCAAGTGCCAGCAACTCATCAATCGGTAGATTTGCTTCACTGGCGGCACCGAGTATCTTGTAAATAAAAAGCGTACCTGCGGCCCCGCGTCGTTCGTCTTCCGAACCCTTCGGTGCAGACGATACATCGTCGTACATCAGTAGTGGGCGAATATCGAGCCCGTCGTCCTGCGCCATCAGAGCAGCAGCATTGCCATTGATGACATCACCTTCATGGCGCGAAATAAGTAATATCGCACCGGGAGAGCCGACCACCTCCTCGATACCTTCGAGAATCAGATCCGGTGATGGTGCTGTAAAGACATCGCCGACGATATTGGCATCAAGCAGTCCCTCGCCGACAAACCCCATGGCAATCGGCTCGTGGCCAGATCCGTTGCCGATCAGAATCGCTACTTTGTCATCCTGTGTGCGCAGCCTGGTACGCCGAACCACGCGAGGATGACGACCACGGCTGACGATCGATGGAAAGGCGGCAACATAACCATCGATCATGTCATCGACCATACGCGCTTTGTCGTTATGCAATTTCTTCATGCACCCTCCCGAGCTGACGACCCGTTTGATAAACCACGGGACAAAATTTAAGTCTCATTACTACATTCGGCAAATACATCGAGCATCTCGGCAACGGATCGCGCACCCGCATCGATATGACCGACGCCTTTGCCTTCTACATATTTCGCCCGACCACGTTTTGCAGTCATATCACGTGTTGCCATTGCGCCGTCTCGTGCTGCTCTTGCTGCATCGGCAATCGTTGCCGCTTCGGCGGCTGGCAATAGAGCATCCAGCATCGTCTTGTCACCGGCCACTGCCTGACCCAGCGTGGTGATACGCGCAGCCGCTGCCTGCAGGGCTTCTGAAAGACCGCTCTGATCTTTTTCGTATTGATCAAGTGCACCGATAACCAAACTGAATATCGAGCCCGACGCACCACCCGCGGCACGCCGAAATGACTTGGCCGGGTTCTCATCATCATTGATCACCGCTTGCAGTCCCTTGAGCATCGTTGAGCCGTGATCACCATCTCCGGTGGCGGCATCAAGTGCATTCAATTCGGCTTCAAGAGATTCAAACCGGGTGAGCAACGCCTGGTAGAAGCGCTTGCTCATGCAAAGGTCGCCTGCATAAACGACAAGGCTCGACGTGCCGCGTCCGTGGCATCTGGTTCGATATCACGCCAGATATTCAGATCATTGCTTGCAGGATTTCCCGTGATCACAAACATTTCAGCCACTATCCAGCCATCGTAGCCGATCTCCTGCAAGCCGCTTTTTACCTCGCCCCATGGCACATGGCCCGATCCCGGTACACCGCGATCATTATCGGACACATGAAAATGCACCAGACGATCAGCCGTTTGCGTAATTGCAGACTTGATGTCTTTCTCTTCAATGTTCAGGTGAAAGGTATCCAGCAAAGCACCGACTCGACTTGAACCCGAAGCCGTGGCCATGGCGACTGCCTCGGATGCCGTGTTCACTAAATCTGTTTCGAAACGGTTAATGGCCTCAATGCCGAGTGTCACATCGTGACTGGCGAGATGGTCATCGATCGCCGCGAATGCTTCACTGGAACGCCGGGCTCGCTGTGATTTATTGGCAGGGTCATACACCCCCCACGGTGCGTAGACGACACCGGCAAGACCATGAGATCCAATCCTTGCTGTGGTTTCCACTGCCCAGCGCAGATACTCGATGCCCGCCTGACGGATAGCCGGGTCGGCCGAGGTGATGTCCTTGTCCGGTGCGAGGCCATCGGAACACGTCACCTCGAGACCGTGGTCTTTGACTGCCTTGCCAAGTGCGCTGGCTTTTTCATTACTCATCCCGAGCAGCGATACTTCCACTCCATCAAAACCAAGATCAGCAACCGTCTTCAGGATCGGCGTGATTTCATCCGTCCATTGCGCCATCCAAAGACCGGCGTGTATTCCAAATTTCATCGCAAATTCCTGTTCAGGATGTCAGCAACCAGAGCGTTTCCGGTGGCAGCGTAATCGGTACGGTATCGCCAGCTTTTAAGTCGTCAACATCATTAGGATTCGAGATCATATGCAGGCTCTCTTCACCGACATTCAACTGTAAGCGTGTCTGAGTACCAAGATAGAATTTTTCGCGTATCGTTGCAGTAATGATGTTTTGATCATGCGCCTGCGCAATTCTTATGTTCTCGGGTCTTACTGTTAGCATGCCTGAACCACTTGCCGCATCTGCGGGTAAGGTCAGTCGGCCAAACGATGCTTCAAACACACCATCTGTTGCGCGGCCACTAACGAAATTCTGGCCACCAAAAAAACGCGCTGTCGCTTCGTCCACCGGGCGTTTGTAAAAAACCGATGCTTCATCGTATTGTTTTAATCGGCCATCCAGGATTAATGCAACCTTGTCAGCCAGCACCACCGCCTCTTCCTGATCGTGTGTCACAAAGATTGTGGTGATACCCATCTCTTGCTGCAGGTTGCGAATCAGATCGCGCATCTCGAATCTCAAGTGTGCATCGAGATTAGATAAAGGCTCGTCAAGCAGCAGCACATTGGGTTGAACAATCAGCGCTCGAGCCAGAGCCACGCGTTGCTGTTGTCCACCGGATAGTGCACTTGGTTTGCGCGAGCCGAGTTCTGGCAACTTGACGAGTGCGAGCATGTCGTTGACACGTTGATCAATCTCGCGCTTGTCGATCTTTCGCATCTTCAGACCGAAGCCAACGTTCTCGGCAACGCTCATATAGGGAAATAGCAGATAGTTCTGAAACACCATCACAACGCCGCGATTTTCAGGCTTGTCCTTAAGCACTGAACGACCATCAAACATCACATCGCCCGATGTCGGCTTCAGTAGTCCTGCAATCATTTTCATGGTGGTCGTCTTGCCACAACCGGACGGGCCGAGCAAGGCGGTGAGTTCACCGGTTTCTATCTCCAGAGACAAGCGATCAAGTGATGGCTCGCTGGCACCGGGATAGACTTTGGTCAGTTCATTGATGGATACGTGTGTCAAATTTGTCCAAAGCCTCCGACTGCACCGCTTCGTCCTGACAGGTGCTTAGCAGTCAGCAACAAGATGATAATGCCCGGCATGATGTAGATCATGCCAATGGCACCGGTAATGTCATTGCGACCGGATGTCGCGAAGTTGAAAAGCAATAATGGAAGCGTCACTACGCGCCCACCGCCGATAAGCAAGGTCAGAATGTACTGACTCCAGGACACCAGAAAAGCGAACAGACCGCCGACGATGATACCGGGCATGATGGCCGGCAAGGTGACATACCAGAATGTTTTTAACGGCGATGCACCAAGGCTTCTCGCCTGTGCTTCGAATGCGGGATCATAGTTAGCAAATATTCCTGCCATCACCAGCACCATGTAGGGCAGGGTCGGGATCAGGTGCACCAGAATGACGCCGGTCACGGTGTTGTTCAGCCCCATCGATATGAACACCGAGTGAATACCTAAAACCACAGCAATACCGGGAACAATAGTTGGTGCGAGAATCATCAGTTCGACAACCTCTTTACCGCGAAATTTATACATGCCGAGTGCCCGCCCGGCCGGAACGCCAACAATGATCGACAAAATAGTTGCTGCCAGTGAAATGCCAATCGTCAGCCACAGACTATCGAGCACACCGGCTGTATCGGAAAACGCATATTCCCAGGCCCGCATCGACCAGTTTTTTGGCAGTAAGTCGGGGAAAAACCAGCCTTTGGCAAACGACCAGATAGCCAGTGGGACCAGTGGCAGAATCAACCAGGTGATCAACACGACTCCAGTCAGGAATCGCATGCTGCGCAGCGGAAAGGATTCGCTATCGTTCATATCAACCACGGATCCTGCGACGAGAATAACGAATATAGAAATAGATCATGACCGCACTTAACAAGGCGATAAGAATAGCCATTGCCATCGCCTCGGGGCGGGCTGCCAGATCCACATCAGTGTATTTTCGATAAGCCAGTACCGGCAGTGCGGCCGGGTAGTTTGCGCCTAATATGGCGGGGATCTCATAGGCGCCGAAAGTAAACGCGAATACCATCACCGAAGCTGAAAGCACGCCCGGAAAGATCAGCGGCAGCAGCACATGTCGGAAAGACTGCCAGCGACTGGCTCCCAGAGAACGTGCCACGCTTTCGTAGTCTTCACCGAGTGACTGCATGTTCGCCAGAATGATCACACCGATGAAAGGTACTTCTTTCCACACGTATTGAAGGATGATACCGATCGCATAGGGATCGAACACCAGGGCCGGAAAATCACTTGGCCCGGCAATCAGTTTCCACTCGGCTGCGAGCCGTGCAAAACTTCCCGATTGCGAAAAGAGATACAGAATGCCTATAGCTCCGACCAAATGCGGGACTGTCAGATTTAACTGAAAGAGAAAATTGACTATCGCCCGACCGACAAACTGCCGACGCAAAAGCAGTGCAGCACCAATAGCCAGAATTGACGAAATAACTGTCGATGTAAAGGCAATATGAAAGGTCAGTAAAAAGGAAAGATAGAACTCCTTGTCTGTAAATACCGAAATATAGGCACTCCAGTCAGGATTGTTCAAACCGATGACCGGCATATAGTTGAAGCTGCGCATCAAACCAACCGCAAGACCGCCAAAGAACAGAATCACAATCAGTGACATGGCGGGCAGCAACAACAGAAATATTTTCAGGCGATCGGACATGGAAGAGAAGTTAGTGCGTACTCAATGTTGACATCAAAACCACAGCGCATCCTTGCGCTGTAGTCTGGTAGCCACAAAACAGCAAATCAGTTGCCGACGTTTTCCAGCCAGCCTTTTTCAATGGCTGATATCCATGCTGCCTGTAGTTCAGGCAACGCCGCCTTGGCAAGTTCAGCCGCCGGAACCACGTTCGGGTGCGATTTGATCGCGGCAAACTTCTCCTGAATTTCGGGGCTGGTACGAGATACCGTTATAGCGGTTGCTGCACCCCATACATCCGGAAGCGCTTTCTGGTACTGAGCCTCACCCGATAACAGAACGTTTTGCAGAACCAGCGCTGCGGCCTTATTAGGTGAGTTGAACGGAATGATCGTGTAGTTCGTGTTACCGATCGTGCCATCGGTCAGCCCGTAGCCTTGAGTCGTGGGTGGGAATACCCCGTTTTCGATATTCAGACCAACACCCGATGGCTCGTAGTTGAATGTCAGATCCACTTCAGAGTTGGCATACAACTGTTCCATGGCACTGATCGATGCCGGATAGGTTTTACCCTCACGCCACAGACTTGGCTCAAGATCATTGAGAATTTCCCAGGTCTTTGCGGATACTTCATCGAAACGGGCCTGATCAAAATCACCGAGCAGATTGTCTACGCCGCCTGCTGCATGGTAAAAAACGTGCCGTACAAAAACAGAGCCGTTGAAGTCCGGTGGTGCAGGATAGGTAAACTTACCCGGGTTAGCTTTAACCCACTCAAGCAATTCAGGTATAGACTTTGGCGGTGAATCCATACGGTTGGTGTCATAAGCAAACGCAAATTGCGCTTTAGACCAGGGCACTTCACAGCCATCTACCGGCACACCAAAATCATTGGCGATAGCAGGGTTGCCCCAATCAATCAGGTTATTGTTGGGCAACGTATCGGTATAGCCACAGTAGGCCAGGCCGCCTTGCTTCATGGTGCGAAAATTCTCACCGTTGATCCAGATCATATCGACCGAACCTTTGTCAGTGACACCGGATTCTTTTTCACCCAGTACAATATTGACTGCTTCTACTGTATCGCTCAAGCCAACGCGGTTGAGGGTTATGTCGTATTGATCTTTAAGTATCCCGCCAACAAATTCAGTGACGTATTGATTGATGTTGTCCGAACCACCCCACAAGAACCAGTTGACCTCTCCACCTTTGGCTATCGCGGTGATCTCGTCCCATGACTTTCCGATCAGAGATTCACCGTCAGCTGTGTCGGCATAACCTGTTATTGGCAGCAGCGTTAAACCGGATGCCAATAGTCCCCACTTTATTGTCTGTTTCATTCTTTCTCCCAGCTTGCTAATTGTTGGATACCACTATTACCTTCAGATCAGTGCACATTCCACTCATCTTTTACTGCTTCTGCCATGGACAAGGCAGCATCAAAAACCAGCCTGTTTGCCGACATCCGTCTCACCGAATCTTCATCAGATAAGGGATCAAGCGTCTTCTCGTGCGTAAGCACATCCCAGGCAGTTAACATAGATACTCGGACACATTAAAGTGATCAGCTGCCGCGACGACGGCAGTTGTTTGCCTATCGACCGGCTCAATGCCACGATCGGCCCATGCGTCGCACATTTTGTTGGACTGTGTGAACAGATCAGGCCACTTAAGATAACGAGTTCTCTGTGTGCCCAAGCCACGATCCTGCAACAAGCGTTCGGCTGTTGCAATCCATTTGTGGTCGCACCACCGGGTTCTTTCGATTATCAGAACGCGTGGGGGTTCGGCAATCGATGGTGCTTCCTGCCAGTGTTCTGAAGAGTGTTCATGTATTGCCATTGAAAACCAGGGTCATTAGCGGAGTAAACAAGAGCTAATTTGTATTAACAATTTGATATTAACTAATACGGAAGGTGAAGTACAGTCTACTC
>CAZNOB010000178.1:8205-9289 GCA_964574535.1 uncultured Granulosicoccaceae bacterium
CCTGTGGTTTGTTGGTGTTGCCAGCATTTTTTTGTTTGAGCCAGGCAGCTATTTCTGTTTTTCCGGCGGTGTAGCCCGCCTGCATAATATCTTCGCGGCTATCGTAGTCCATCATTCGAAACTTGTGCACCGGAGGGCGGATGTACAGATCGGCGTGTGAGCGTTGCGCGGGTAGTCGTCCAACTGCGCCGATCGCACTGATCGCTAAAATGGTTGAAGAAAATGCAGGAGATTTATAGGGTTTCGTGACTGGATTAAATTTGCGAAACAACTGCCGCCACCCGGATAGTTCTGTACCGTAAATATACTCACCACGCATTCCTGTGCCTCCGGAGACATCACTACCAATGACTATTCCACAGCCCGGATCGCTGCTCATAATCTCTACCGGCATTGAATTAAGCATAGCACCGTCGGCCAGCAACCGGCCTTCATCTGCTACCGGTGGCAACAATACGGGCATGCTGGCACTGGCTCTTACATACTTCCATAGTAACCCCCGACGGTGTACGACTTCAGATGCATCTGCCAGATTTATCGATACACAGTAAAAGGGATTCCATAAGTCTTCAATATGTACATCACCAACAAAACAACGTAGTAATCTGGACAAGCGTTTGCCGTTGAACAACGATGTCAGCGGTAGAGTGTAGTCATTCAGGTTTTCACGTTTACCGTGCTTTATAACCAGATCACTGGCTTCTTTATCAGTACGGCCAGATGCAATTATGGATGCAGATATAGCACCTGCACTGGAACCACCAAATAGATCTATCGGAACACCGGCCTCATGCATTGCACGTACTACGCCGATGTGGGCAAATCCGCGTGCCGCGCCTCCGCTAAGTACTAGTCCAACCCCCTGATGAGTTAATAAGCGACTCACACGACCTATGTCGCCTGTTACGGAGTCTCTCCATCCAGAGTCTTCTCGGTCAGACCAGCGTATATGGTGATGCGAATCGACGTTAAATTTCTCAAGCCAGTGATTTGTTTTTTTTGGCATTGAGCGATCTTCGGGATGCAATAAGAGCAGGCTGCAACCGGGGTCCAGTAGTAATTCCTGTGATTTATTATCAAAGCA
>CAZNOB010000178.1:9389-10560 GCA_964574535.1 uncultured Granulosicoccaceae bacterium
CGGATCTACTGAAGTAGTGTGCGCCAAACAATAAATACTCGTTATGATTCTCCATCTCAGCGAACCAGTTTTGCAGCTGCAGGTGAGTGGCTGAATCTATTGCTGAATCGGAGATGCCCCACTTACCAAGTCGTTGGTCAGTGACTTTTTCGTCTATGTAAGCCGTAGTCACCTTTTTGCCGGAAGTTTCTATTCCTGACCACGGATTCTCAAGATGCCAGCACAGGCGTTTGGCGAGAACATCAACCGGTAGCAACTGATCAGCGCCATTGGCGTTAATTCCTATGAGTGCAAAGGTTCGGTTTTTTTTCTTTGAAGGGTTAACCAGGCGACCAAGTATCTTTGAAGAGAATAACCGGGTCAGTTCCTGAGGATACTTCTGCAACAGTCTATAGTAGGAATCTGTACTAAGCCGACCCACCAGTGTATCCCTGAGAGCAAACACCGATGCATTACGTGGCTCACCAGAGAGAAATCCAATTTCGCCGACTGTCTGGCCATGGCCGATGTCAACTACCGGGCGCATCTGTGCTTCGCGATTGCTCGATGCATCCAATTCACTTTTGCCTTTGGCCGCAGACTTACTCTGGTTGGTTTGCTCGAAAGCACGCAGTTGCCCGCTCACGATAATGAATAGCGAGTCGCTGGCTTCGCCTTGTGTGATCAGTCGATCGCCCTTTTTTAACGGTACCAGCTGTATTTCTCGATGGAGATCCTCTACAACTTGCGCGTCCAGGTTTCCAAAAATCTGGCTTTCATACAATGCTGCGCTAAGGTTGGCGCCGTGGATTCTATGATGAATGTTTCGTTCAACAGTTGCTCGAAAGCCTGGTTTAGAATCAGCAATTTGATCAAACTGCTCTTGGGTGATGCAATACAGCTCAGAATCTACAGCTGCTCGAACACTGGCGGAACGATTGGCACCGGTTAACATAGAGGTTTCCCCGGCGCTGTTTCCAGGATGCAGTATTCTAACTACTCTTTCCGCGCCAGCATTGTTGGTTAGAACAACTTCCAGACGACCGGATTGCAGAAGAAAAAGATCTGTGCCTGCCTCACCTGCCTCTATAAGGAATTCACCGGCCTTGAGTGAAACCCGTATGCAGGCAGTCGCGAGACTCGAGCATGTTTCATCGTCCGCATTGAAAAATAAATCAATCGATTGAATGAA
>CAZNOB010000179.1:0-10527 GCA_964574535.1 uncultured Granulosicoccaceae bacterium
CAGACAGGCGACGAAGTATCCGCCGCGGGCGTGTATATGCAGATGGGACGTTTGCATTTAGTTGCCAGAGAACGCGCGCGACAAGCATCGGAGGCCTACGACACTCTATTAGTTTCTCGATGGAAAATCAGCAATGGTGAGTTCCGTACCGCAGAGGATGAACTGCGCCGCGCTGCTGAAGATAGCTTGTCACTCAATCGTTACGGCGCTGCAGCCAGTACCTACGAAACCCTTTATAAGGGCTACACAAGCGAGGGTGATTTTTATCAGGCGCAACTTGCCGGTATTGAAGTGGTTAAGCTGCATGCTTCTTCAGGCAGAACAGCAGATGCAGAATCAATGCTACAAGAAATGCGAGAGCATGGCTTGAGTGAAGAGGAGTATTCTGGCTTAAAAACCAGCATCAGAGTGTTGAATAGAGAGTTTGAACAAAGTGTGTTGGCGATCGGTACAGCTCGTGACCAGGCGCAATTGTATAACCAGCTGGTTGCTCGGGGTGATGTCGTCAATGCCTGGCGTTTCAGGCAGCAGGCGAGCGCCGCGATGGCCAAGGCATCGACTCGTGCGCAATACCGACGCCAGCCAGATGTGCTGGTCGAGCTGTATAAATCTAATCTTAGTATGGAGAAGGCCAAAGAGTCTTTGCAAAAGGCGCAAGAGGTATACTTCAGGCATGGCATGGATACGCAACTTGTGCAGAATCTGCAGGAGAAAATCTATTGATATCTCAGTTGGTATTCAATAGAGACTGCGCAATCTAATAAATCGTATTGCACAATGGCACGGTCACCTGGCGCTTAACGACGCGCCAGGCGCACGGTATCATTGAGGCCTAAAAGCATCAGAGATTTGACAGATCAGCTCTGCAGCTCGGGCTTGTCGATAACATAGTTCGGGTGCCTGACTATTTATGCTTAAAAATTTCGTTAGGCACAAATGTATTACTTAACCTAACAGCGCTTTAGTTTGCTCTGCAGGGAGCCGTGGTCCGAAATGCGTGACGATTTTTGATCCCGCCCGGCAAGCCAATTCCGCTGATTGAACGAAGTCCATTCCATGAGTCAGGCCATACAGGAAAGCCCCGGCAAACATGTCACCGGCCCCATTGGTGTCGATGACTTCTACCTTTTCTGCGGGAATGCGGTGTAAGGATTCACCATCATAGACAACCGCCCCTTTATCGCCGACAGTAATAGCGAAACGACGCGCTAATTTTTTAAGTGCCTCGGCGGCTGCTTCAACGTTATCTGTTTTGGTCATCAGCATGCCTTCATCTTCATTGCAGAACAGCAGATCAAGATTATCGCCGGCCATTTCAAGCAGGCCGTCGCCGAAAAAATTGACCATGTTCGGGTCGCTCAGGGTGAGCACGGTCGGGATACCTGCCTCACGGGCTATTGAAGCGGCCTTGATTGCGGCCGCCTTACCAGTGGGCGATGCCACCAGATATCCTTCCATATAGACAAATTTGGAGTTGGCAATTGCCTCTGGCGACACCTCTGTTTCGGCCAGGTTGACCGTCACGCCCAGATAGGTGTTCATGGTGCGATCTGCATCAGGGGTCACCATAACAATACATTTACCAGTATTTCCGCCATCACGGGTTTGGTTGTCCAGATTGGTATCAACTGCGCAGGCATTCATATCCGAGAGATAGAAATCACCTAACTCATCATTGGCAACCTTACAGCTATAGAAACCTGACCCACCCAGTTGAGCAAGTGCGATAACGGTATTTGCGGCTGAGCCGCCGCTGGCTTTTTTATGAGCTAAATCACCTAGTTGCTCAACCAGTTCATGGTGTCTGTCTTCTTCGATCAGGGTCATCAGTCCCTTGTCTACTGCGAGCTCGGCGAGCTTTTCATCGGAAACCCGGTATTCCATATCGACAAGGGCGTTGCCGATTCCATACAAATCGTATTGCTTCATGTGTTCTCCGTCTGGCGGACTGATTTAGTAAAAGTGAGTGTGTGTATCCCAGTTAAAGTTGAGCACCTTCTATGAATGCGGTGTTCTGCTTCCGGGATGGTTCGTACCGTATGTGTCCTTAGATGAACACCTGGCCAGAGAATAGACCAGACGCCGGTATTATGCCGTTGCAAAGCGGACGTGTCGCGAACACACCACGAGGCCCGGTCTGGTGTAAAATAGCCAGCCTTATGTGTAGATGCTGGCTAACGTACCGGTCGATTTCTTGTTTGAACCTTGAATCCACTCGAAAAAAATCCCTGATGTGCCCTATACCCTTTAGTATTGGGCTTGCTGGTAAGCTGATGTTGGGGACCGACTCTCTTTCTGCAACTCCATCTACCCGATTATTTTGACTAAAAACTGACGGAATACTACTCACATGCGTTCTCACTACTGCGGCGTTGTCGACGCGGCATTTATTGATCAGGAAGTTACTCTTTGCGGCTGGGTACACAAACGCCGCGATCACGGTGGAGTGATTTTCATTGATCTGCGTGATCGGGAAGGTCTGATTCAGGTGGTGATTGATCCGGACACCCCCGAAATTTTTGCAATCGCAGAGCAGGTCCGTAACGAGTACGTGCTGAAAATTAGTGGTCGTGTGCGAAACCGTCCCGCTGGTACCACAAATGATGATTTGAAAACGGGTCAGATTGAAGTTCTGGCGAAGCAGCTGGAGGTATTAAACTCGGCTGAAACACCGCCATTTCAGCTTGATGATGACGATGTCCAGGAAGAAACCCGCATGCGGTATCGCTATGTGGATCTGCGCCGACCAGCCATGCAGCAACGCATGCGCCTGCGTTCGAAAGTGACACAAAAACTGCGTAATTTGCTTGATGCACAGGGCTTCCTGGATGTGGAAACTCCGATTCTGACTCGTGCCACTCCCGAGGGAGCGCGGGACTATCTGGTACCCAGTCGCACGCACCAGGGTGATTTCTTTGCACTGCCGCAGTCCCCGCAATTGTTTAAACAAATACTCATGATGAGCGGTATTGATCGCTATTATCAATTCGCGCGTTGTTTTCGCGATGAGGATCTGCGTGCAGACCGTCAACCGGAATTCTCGCAACTTGATATGGAGCTCAGCTTCGTCGAAGAAAAAGACATCATGGCGGTCACAGAGCAGATGATGCGCGAGCTGTTCGATGAGCTGCTAAATGTGCAATTGCCTGATCCTTTTCCAACCATGACCTACGCTGAGGCAATGCTTCGCTATGGGTCGGATAAACCGGATTTGCGTATTGATCTGGAGCTGGTGGAATTATCTGAAGAGCTGCAGCATGTTGAATTTAAGGTGTTCTCAGGCCCTGCTGCAGATCCGAATAGCCGGGTTACCGCGCTGCGTGTGCCAGGTGGCAACACGCTGACCCGAAAAGAGATTGATAACTACACCGACTTTGTAGGTCGTTATGGGGCCAGAGGTCTTGCCTACATTAAATGCAATGATGTTGCAGCTGGCAAAGACGGGCTGCAGTCTCCGATTGTTAAAAACCTGGATGATGTCGCCCTGGCAAGCATAATAGAGCGTACGGGTGCACAAAGTGGTGACCTGATTTTCTTTGGTGCCGGTAAGTCTTCTGTAGTCAGTGATTCGCTTGGGGCTCTGCGTGTCAAACTGGGTGAAGATCTGGGTATGGTTGCTGATGGTTGGACACCCCTGTGGGTGGTTGATTTCCCAATGTTCGAATACGATGAAGGCGCTAAACGCTGGTCGGCGATGCATCATCCGTTTACCGCGCCAGCGTCTACCGATCTGGAAGAGTTGCGGACCAATCCCGGTGCAGCCCTGTCGCGTGCCTACGATATGGTGTTAAACGGCACAGAACTGGGTGGAGGGTCAATTCGAATTCATGACGCTTCAATGCAGCAACAGGTCTTGCAGTTGTTGGGTATAGGTGACGAAGAGGCAGAAGATAAGTTTGGCTTCTTGCTGAAAGCCCTGCGCTATGGTGCGCCTCCGCATGGTGGTATTGCGTTTGGTATCGATCGACTGGTGATGTTGATGGCTGGTGCAACAACGCTGCGCGACGTGATGGCATTTCCGAAAACCCAAAGTGCCAGTTGTCTGTTAACTGACGCACCGGGTGAAGTGTCTGATCGACAAATGAAAGAACTGGGATTGCGACCTCGGGCAAAAGCATCGGCGAGCTCCTGATCCGGAGCAGTATCGGCGGTGTGGCACTATTGTCCGTTGGCTTGATCAGGTTTTTATAAATGGCATACCGGCGGGCAGAATCTGTACTGGTGTTGATTTGTACGACGGCTGATGAAGTGCTGTTACTCAAACGCAAGCCATCCCCGTCGTTTTGGCAATCAGTCACCGGCACCCTTGAAGCCGGTGAATCACCCGCTGAAGCCGCGGTTCGGGAATTGGCAGAAGAAACCGGGATCACCGAAAGTGAGCTGATAGATTGTCAGTATCATACTCAGTTTGAAATTCGACCTGAATGGCGTAGTCGCTACGCCCCGGGTGTGACCACTAATACCGAGCATGTGTTTCTGTGTCGGCTTGCTGTCAGACCAGAAAAAATTGATTTGTCAGCAGATGAGCACAGTGAATATCAATGGCTGCCTCTGGATCGGGCAATCGAGACGGTTTGGTCTTCCTCTAACCGCGATGCGTTAATGCGGTTTGTGCAATGCTGATTGCGGCGAATAAATTCTGCTTGTGAGTCAGGGCTGCATTTTCCTAATTGCTGGCTGAGAGTTCCGGTCAGATCGGTTAAAATAGGGCAGCGGGTGGCGTGTAGCCACTGAAGATCAATTTCATCTGATTTCTAAAGAGAGAGTTATGGCTGGGCATAGCAAATGGGCCAATATTCAGCACCGTAAAAAGGCGCAGGACAACAAGCGTGGCAAATTGTTCACCCGCTTGATTCGCGAAATTACTGTGGCATCCCGAATGGGTGGGTCTGATCCGACTGCCAACCCTCGGCTTCGTCTGGCCATTGATAAAGCGCTGGGCGGCAATATGCCGAAAGACACTATTGATCGTGCTGTAAAGAAGGGTGCGGGTGAACTTGATGATGTTCAATACGAAGAGATCACCTATGAAGGTTATGGCCATGGTGGCGTAGCGATCATGGTCGAGACTATGACGGATAATCGAAATCGAACTGTTGCTGAAGTTCGCCACGCCTTTACCAAGCATGGTGGCAATATGGGCACCGACGGATCGGTCTCTTATTTATTCAATACCATGGGGGTTTTATCGTACGGCGAAGGCAGCGATGAAGATGTATTAATGGAGGCAGCCCTTGAAGCAGGTGCCGAAGATGTGGTGGCCAGTGAAGATGGGTCTGTCGAAGTGATCACCACCCAGGAAGGCTTTGTCGATGTGAAAGAGGCGATGATTGCTGCCGGTCATGAGCCCGAACTTGCCGAGGTCACCAAGCGTGCAGACAACGAGGTTGTAGTAGACGCAGAGCACGGCGTGAAGTTACTTAAGTTGCTGGACGTCATCGAAGAGCTCGATGATGTACAGAATGTTTATAACAACGCAGACATTCCTTCCGAAGCCTATGAGGCCGAGTAAGCGCTGATCGAACATCAGCACGCACAACGCTCTGTTATTTCAATCACTCGCATCCACAAGCCGGAGCATTAGTAGTATGAGGCGTATCCTGGGTATTGATCCTGGATCAGTAATCACCGGTTATGGCATTGTTGATTCAGATGGAATCAGGAGCTTCCATGTGGCGCATGGATGTATTCGTGTTGAAGGTGATAGCCTGCCTGAAAAACTGGGCTTTATACTCAATGAAGTCAGCAATCTGATTGTTCAATGGGAGCCGGCAGAAGTAGCTATTGAACAAGTGTTTGTCAGTAAAAATCCGATGTCTGCATTAAAGCTCGGTCAAGCGCGAGGGGCAGCGATTTGTGCAGCAGTGCAGCGTGGTTTACCAGTCGCAGAATATTCTGCCCGCACTGTGAAACAGGCAGCGGTCGGTTACGGCGCAGCTGATAAAGAGCAAATGCAGGAAATGATACGCATGTTGTTATCATTGACCGAATTGCCCGCGGCGGACGCGGCAGATGGACTGGCCGTTGCTTTATGCCATGCACACAGTGTAAGCGGAGCCAGATTGATCGACAGTCAAGGCAATAAAAAAGAGATTCCCTCTTTAACCAGGCGCGGTGGTGGTAAGCGTCGCGCCAAACGGTGGGTGAGTATTCCATGATAGGTCGAATCGCCGGTACCCTGGTGCTTCGGCAGCCGCCGCAGTTGCTGGTTGACTGCCATGGAGTGGGCTATGAAATTGAAGCGCCGATGCCTGTTTTCTATGACTTGCCTCAGGTTGGTGAGAAAGTCGTGCTGTTCATTCATATGGTGGTACGGGAAGACGCGCAACTGTTATACGGTTTCAGCAACGTTAGTCAGCGCGCCATGTTTCGGGAATTGATAAAAGTTAACGGAGTCGGTGCAAAAATGGCTGTAGCCATTTTGTCCGGCTTATCTGCCGAAGAGTTTTCGTTGTGTATCTCTACACAGGATGTCGCTGCACTAACCCGCTTGCCGGGTATTGGTAAAAAAACCGCAGAGCGTTTGATTGTCGAGATGCAGGATCGGGTAGGTAAACTGGGCGCAGACCCGGCGGCGGCATCGCCAGGCGATGTTGCTGGCACTAACGCGGGTAGTGATCGAAGCCAGGCAATTGCCGCTCTTGAAGCTTTAGGCTTTAAAGGTGCCGAAGCACAGCGTATGGTGAAGGCTTCTAGCGGTAGCAGCGTAGAAGATATTGTTCGCGATGCACTTAAAATGGTGTCTCCCTGAAGCTTGCGGCAATATGGAATGGCGAATGACAGGTAGCAAGCAATGACCAACGATACAGAGGTTGGCTCGCGGGTATTCGATGCCAGTGAACGGCCTGAAGATGCGCAGGAAAGAGCCATGCGCCCGCAAACTCTGCGTGACTACCGGGGGCAGCCGGTGGTCTCGGAACAAATGGAGATATTCATCGGGGCGGCGTGCTCACGCGAAGAGTCACTGGATCATCTGCTGATATTTGGCCCTCCCGGGTTGGGTAAAACCACGTTAGCCAATATTGTTGCCAATGAGCTGGAGGTCAATATTCGCCATACCTCCGGGCCGGTCATTGAGCGTGCGGGAGATTTGGCCGCGTTGCTGACCAATCTTGAAAAAAACGACGTTTTGTTTATCGATGAAATTCATCGACTCAATGCTGCCATTGAAGAAGTCCTGTATCCGGCCATGGAAGATTTTCAGCTGGATATCATGATTGGCGAGGGTCCTGCCGCCCGATCGATAAAAATTGATCTGCCACCGTTCACTTTAATCGGGGCAACTACCCGTGCCGGGTTATTGACATCACCACTACGTGATCGTTTCGGGATTGTCCAACGGTTGGAGTTTTATAAAGTGGGTGACCTGGCGCGAATTGTCACTCGTTCGGCCAATGTCCTGAGGGTTCCAATTGACGAGGCCGGGGCGACTGAAATTGCTCGCCGCTCGCGAGGCACCCCCCGAATTGCCAATCGATTACTGCGCCGGGTGCGTGATTATGCGCAAATAAAGGGCAATGGTCAGATTGATCAGGCAATTGCCAATTCCGCGTTAAACATGTTGAATGTTGATGAATTGGGGCTGGATAATATGGACCGTCGTCTGTTGTTTGCAGTGATAGAAAAGTTCGATGGCGGGCCGGTGGGGCTGGATAATCTGGGCGCAGCAATAGGTGAGGAAACCGGCACCATTGAAGAAGTCATTGAGCCTTACCTGATTCAGCAGGGTTTCCTGATGCGCACTCCACGGGGCCGCACAGTGACGCGCGCGGCCTGTGCTCATTTAGGGCTGCCGATACCACTGAAATCAGATTCGGAAAACGGTGAGCTTTTTGGCACTCGAAGTCGCTGACTAACTGGCGATTCAGTAATTGAAAAGCCTTACAATTCTGTATCGTAATTGAGCCAAAGCGTAAACCTCCCTAGCATCGTCGGTGTAAATCCTTTGGTGGGGCGTTGGTCGTCACGACACGGCGGCTAATTGTGTGAAAGAGACAACAGAAAGGCCGATCTACACTCTCGATATCCGGGTCTACTATGAAGACACTGACTTCGGCGGGGTGGTGTATTACGCTAATTATCTGAAGTTTATGGAGCGAGCGCGCACCGAGTATCTGAGAACTCTGGGCTTTGACCAGAGTCAGTTATTTGATATGCAACGGCGCATGTTCGTGGTGCGATCGGCCAATCTTGAATTTGTGTCTCCGGCAAGGTTTGACGATGTGTTGTCAGTAACTGCTGAAGTAGTGAATGTGCGGCGAGCCAGTTTGGAGTTCGAGCAGCGTTGCACTGCAAAACGTTCCGCTTCTGGCAAGAGTGCTGGAGGTTCTTCCAGTGATCTGGTGGCGACCGGCAAGATCCTAATCGCTTGTCTGGATGCTGATTCTTTTAAACCCTGCGCTATTCCAGGGGCTTTGAAAATGGTACTGGACAGTTGAATACAGATTTATCTTTTTGGCATTTGGTGTTATCTGCAGGGCCGGTGGTTAAGCTGGTGATGTTGCTGCTGGTGTTCACTTCCATAATTTCGTGGATGATTATCTACTCGAAAAGTCGCCAACTCTCGCGCGCCACCAAAAACGCAACTGCTTTTGAAAATGAATTTTGGAGCGGCGCTGATGCCAATCAAATGTATCAGCATTTGCGCGGGAGTGATGAAACTCTGGCGGGCATGGAGCACGTATTCGAACGCGGGTTTTCCGAATTTGCACGACTGGTGAAGCAAACGAATGACGCGGAAACTGTGGTAGATGGCTCTTACCGTGCAATGAAAATTGCTTTGTCGCGCGAGACTGATTCGGTGGAACAGCACTTATCTTTTTTAGCCACTGTGGGTTCTACTGCTCCCTACATAGGGTTGTTCGGTACTGTATGGGGGATAATGAATTCATTTACCGCTCTGGCGGATGTGCAGCAAGCCACCCTTTCGTTGGTTGCCCCGGGTATTGCAGAGGCTCTTATTGCCACCGCCATTGGTTTATTTGCAGCAATACCAGCGGTGGTTGCCTATAATCGGTTAAGCAATCAATCGGACCGCCTGCTAAACCGATACGATAACTTTATGGAAGAATTTGCGGCGGTACTGCAAAGGCAGGTACTGCGTCGCAGCAGTGCCGCAGTCAGATAATGGCTCGTTATCGTGCCCAGCGGCAGAAGCGCGCTCTGATGTCAGAAATGAATGTCGTGCCCTACATTGATGTGATGCTGGTGTTACTGGTCATTTTCATGATCACCGCACCATTGTTGACTACCGGGGTCGAAGTTGATCTGCCAAACAGTACAGCAAAACCGGTGAACCCCGAACAACAATCGGATCCACTGGTACTCTCTGTCAACTCTGTTGGCGAGTGGTTCTTAAATGTAGGTGACAACCAGGATCAGCCGGTTGATCGGGAAACCGCATTGCAAATATCAGCCGAGGCTCTGCGGCTTGAACCAAATCGTGGCGTCATGGTGGCAGCAGATGAGAACATTAATTATGGCGTGGTGATGGAAGCGATGGTGACCTTGCAGGGGGCTGGTGCGGATAAGGTTCAGCTAATGAGCGATCCTCCTCAGTAGCTGTGAAAAGATGAAGATTTTTTTTTCAGCACATGTTTATCTGCCGCTTGAATCGATAGCATCGCTTTCGTGCAGTTGTTTCCTGCGAAAGGGCTGTAGCGGACTACTGCATGTTTGAATTAATGCGTCAGCATCCGTTTGCCTTGATCTTCTCGATTATCGGGCATATCGCGCTGGGTGGGTTGTTATTCGTTGCGCTTGAACAGCAGTATGGTGAAGATCTTACTGAGCCAGGTAATGATATTGAGATAGTGCAGGCGGTATTGGTTAACTCTCCTGATGTAACTGATGAGATTGCACGGCTTCGAGAGCAGGTTGCGGAGCAGGAGGTGGTCGAACCGGAAGTACTGGAACCCGAGATAAACGAACCAGAACCGATTGATAACAGTCAGGAACAAGAAAGGTTACGCGAGGCAGAACTAGCCAGAGCCGCGGAGCTTGAGGAGCAACAACGGCAGCAGGAAGAGCTTCAACAGGCTGAAGAACAGGAAAGACTGGCGCAGGAAAGACAGCAAGCTATCGACGAGGAAAAACGTCAACTTGAGCAACAGGAAGCTGAACAGGCTCGGCTTGAGGCGGAACGTTTGGAGGCCGAGCAACAAGCTGTGCTTGAATCACAGAGGCTGGCAGAAGAAAAACGAGTTGCCGAAGAATTAGAGAAGCAACGTTTATTTGAAGCTGCCGAATTACAGCGGCTGGCTGCAGTCACCGCGGCAAGACAAGAGCGTGAGGCTATAGAAAAGCAACGTTTGATTGAAGAAGCAGAGCAAAAGAAACAAGAGGAGCTTGAACAAAAATTACTGGCAGAGGAAAACGAGCGAAAGAAGCTGGAACAGCTTGAGCAACAGCGTTTGGCAGAGGAAGCGGAGCAGTTGAGGCTTGCGGAAGAAGCAGAACAAGCTCGCCTTGCTGAAGAAGCAGAACAAAAGCGATTAGAGGAAGAAGCAGAACAAGCTCGCCTTGCAG
>CAZNOB010000180.1:0-10513 GCA_964574535.1 uncultured Granulosicoccaceae bacterium
TATGATCAAGCTTGCAGTATACCATTGATAGCTTTTGAGTGTTGCACTGCACTAGCTGATCTATTCGAATATCTTCCTGCTCCTGATTACGAATATAATACCGCACTATCGATTATTCTCTTCCTACCGTGGAAACAGAATAACCTCTAGCCCAAAAATGCTGCCCTACAAAATTCTGGTTCCGGTTCTCATAAGTTCGCGCCATGTGAATCGCACTTTTCCCTTTTTTGTATCAGATTATTTGTGCTGCTGCGTATTTGCACTCCCACTTCGAGTGATTTAACGTTCTTGATCTGTCCATCGAGTTATCCTCTTTGTCGTGATGCTTTGGCGGCTCACAACAGTAGTTTCTCGATGGACTCCCCTATACGTCAAACGTTGGGTGCCTCCCCGGCATAGCCGGGGGGACTCCCGCTTTCGCTAGTTGTTCATCCATATTTCGATTTGTCAGGACGGATTTTTGTTTATTAAATTGGTAACCCTACATGATCTCTTTTGAAGCGCTGGGAGCAGCCGCTCTACGTTTCGTGTGAGAGATATGCCAACAGATGTGGATAGGGCCGCGGAGTACCGTTTTCTGTTAAACTAACTGTTCATGCAACTGGTAAGCTGTTCTTGCGTTTTGATCAATTTGGATTTTAAAAATGATACAGGCCAGGTACAAATTGCTTGTGGTCCTGCTGTACTTAATAGTGTGTGTAGGTTGCAGTTCCGGAACGGTAGAAGAAATGTCGAAATTTGAGTGGTTGGCGAGCGAAAGCGCACCAAAAAACATTCCGATGCAGGTGGTCTCTGGTAGTTTGGTTTTTCCGGATGGTGAAAGTCTGTATATACCCCCTAACAAGTTGATCTATCAGGGCTGGGGTGAGCCGGTTTCAACTCACATTGTAGGGGAAGATTTAAAACCGATCCCTGAGAAACTGGAAATCACTTTCTTCTCATATATCGAAAATCAATTCTACGTTGGGGACTTTCCCTTAGAGGCAGACCTTATAAGGGACTTATTTGCCAAGGGTTATTTCAGTCATAGTCTTAATGAGGAAGTCACCTATCAAAGAATTACTGTGGGTGTCGCACCTGGCGGGGCGGTTGCTGTCTGGCTCGTGGGAAATGAGAAGGTCACGGAGGTTTTTTTCGGGCATGCAGAGCCTGCAGATTTAGATTTTGGGTTGGTGGCCGGCAAAATTGAGTCGAGCAGGGAGTCGTTTGTCGATGAGACCTTGTTAAGTGTTATTGGGAAAGATGAGTTGGCCTCGATGAGGCAAAGTCAGAATAGCGTTAACGAACAATGGTCGAAGTTTCATCAGGAACAATATCAATGGATTCTTGCAATTGAAGATTTTTCACTGAATTTAGTGGGGCCGCTCAGGTATTTTAATGGCGAGGTTGAATTTTTAAAACCACCAATCAAGGAAACTATCGAGGCTCGACCAGTGCCTGAGTTCCTGGAATTCAACGTAGCACGCACTGGCGAGCGATCTCTTCGTTACTTACTGACGTTTGACCAGACTGAAATCTTTTCCACAATGGCGCATCTTGCCGCAGACGACGCGATATTGCAGTTGGTGGTTGCGGATAGAAACGGATTTAGCGTAAGTGTGCGAAATAATGATGAAGCGATTGTACTAAAGGAAACCAAGCTCAAAAAGTACCTCGGAGAGTAGGTGTTTCATCCTTTATAAATTCGTCGCAGCGGCTTGCCGCCTGAAAAACGAACACCCATACCTATCGAGGTTGACCCGGAAAAGTGCAGGAAATCGCGGTAGAGCCGGATTGGCCAGGACTTTTGCCACGATGTGGGTGATGAGTAAGCGCCTCCTTTGGCGTGCGCTTCAAGTTCACCCTTGATTGAACCAAGTGCTCCGGGGATAGCATACGTTGATTTCAGCGTGCCACGTATGTTGATACCATTCTCAACGGCTTTGTCTGCCATAATATGCAGGGGAATGTAGCTATAGGTGTTGTGAATATTGTTTCTGCGAACAGTCAGTGAGCTTGCATCAACTGAGCCGTGGCGGGTGGGAATTATCTCTGATCTGAGGATCAGTTCTGCATCGTTATACCAGTCTCGTTCCCTGAGAGTTTTCGCCAGTGACTCAGATTTTGTGATGCCGGTGCAAAGCGTTTTATTTTCACCATCACTGTCTACGTAACCACCACCGATATCGGAATGTGCGCCGGGGAGAAAGGCCTGTCGGCCCTTTCCTCCAGCGCTGTCGATATTGGTGAGTGAAAAGTTGTCCCGGTACTCATCTGCTGCGGCGAGCTGCAGCACCGCTCTGGCGTGTTTAATTGAATCCAGACTAAGGTCGTAGGTGTCATTTCTATGTATAACGCCGTGTGCAGCGACAGTGTCGTATAGACCGACGAATCCAATGTCTAATTCTTCGACCTTGTGGCCTGAGACATACTCTGACTTAAGGCGTTTTCGGATTGCATAGACAAAGTTTCGGGCAGCCGCAGCACCTCTGCTAAAGCCAAAGGAGTCAAGCGTCAGTTTTTCAATAATCACCCCTCTGGCCAGGGTATTTTGAACGAAAACAACAATCTGATGTATACCGCGCGCCACTTTGGCTTCGACTCCAGTGGAGCCTGTCCCCAGGGCTGCACCTATAGTGCTATCACCGACATCATTGTCGGTGCCGATTCCTTCAATATAGAAATTGGTGCTATGGTCGTAATCGCTTGCGGGTAGCAAGTGATCTTCCATTCTGGCGATATTGCTTAAATCGTTTTGGTAGCTACCGCTTTTAGTATGTTTCTGAAATGTCGGGGAATTTCTCTGCCGGTGTTGCACATTGCTGCGATTGTTTAAAGTTCCATCGAAAAAAAGACTAATTCTGATTTTGACACGCTCTTCTTCCTCTTCTGGCGGGTCTGTTGGTTCGTCTGGTGGATCTACTCCAGGGATTGAAATTCCTTCTCCTACTTGTGTCATTTAAATTCGACTCGGTGCTACCAGCTTTTTCTTTTTACGTCAGTGATAAGGGTGGTAAGAGATACAAAAAAATGTGCGTCACAGCGTATGCGTAGATTCCGAAAACTATATAGACTTAAAGCGTCGCAATGATAATAGGTATAGTGAGCAGATGGTAGGGATAAATGCTGAAATATAGATTGCTTCGTCAAAATTGTGCGCCGAATATGTGGTGTGTCAGAGCATTGGTGGGAATTGATCCAGATATTCTTCTCACTGGCTCTATCATCGACGCGCCTGAGGAACGGTTACAAATAATATTGGCTGAGGAGGGCGATGAACAGACAGATTATATTGAGTGGCCTTGCTTCGCAGTGTCCAGTCGCATGCGTGAGGCACTTGAAAAAGCAGGTGTTGATAATATTCAGTATTTCGCTGCTTCTGTAGTGCGTGAGGGCTCTAATAATACTCTAGACCAATATTGGGTCGGGAACGTCCTTGGTTTAGTCAGTTGTGCAGAAGCCGGCATACCAGCGGAGATCAATGAGACCGACGGTGATATCCAAAATGAAGCGGCGTTTTATGTAAATCCGGCAGCCGTGAGAGATTTGCTTTTGTTCAGAGTTTTAGAGCACAGGTCACTTGTTCTGGTGCATGAAGGATTGCCTGGGCGGTTGCTATCAGGCGCGGGTACGGGTCTGGTGTATCAGAATTCGCTGGACTACGATGGGGCATTTGTTGAGTGAAAAAACACTTGAGGTTCAATTCTTGAGATAATTTAGTTCAATGCTATCTACCGGGTGCAGTCTTCGCGTTGTGGCCAGTGCGAAAGCGTTATAAGTTGCTCTGATTTTCAAAGATCAAATTATTGGATACTGCAAAAGTGAGAGCTTGTTAATTCACTTAATGATTTTGAAACAATGTCTTCCCTGAACACCTAACCCGCCAATATTTTCCCTCTAATCATTCTGTTAAATTTGTAACATTTTGAAGTTAAGAAATCCGATTTTTAGTTGAATTGGCGCCTGACCTGTAGTCTACTTATTATAAGTAAATAACTTAAGGATAAGTGAACAAAATGCTTTCAATGTATAGGGACATACGGGAAACTGAAATCGAAGATATTGAAATACTTCGTCCAGGGACTGTGTATAAGTTGACCGGGCATGCTGGTGAAGTGGTCGTTGTAAAAAAGGAGGGCGGAAATGCGAACTCCACTCAACTTCGTCAAGCATCGAAAATAATGGGGGCAGTAAGCAAGGTCGCCGGAGACTTAAAACCGTTATCAGATCAGGAGAAAAAGGAATTACATAAGTGGGCTGATTTTATGATCAGCTGCACCCGGGACTATAATGAAAATAAGCTAAACGACTGCCAGCCAGTTCAGGTAGCTAGCGAAATTAAAAGCATCTTCATGATTCTGCATAATGGGTCAATGGTTGATGCTGGCGGTCAGAGTGCTTTGTGGTACAAGATGCCATACTCAGCCCTCACACCTGCGGACAAGATTCTGGAGCAAAGAATCGGTGCAGGCGGAGCAGTAGATAAAAGCCTGACACAGGCGCTTCGAAAGGGATTAAAAGATACCGGTGGTTTGGAGCAACTGGGTAAAATTATCGCTGCGGATATGTTTCTTGGCAACGGTGATCGTTTCCTGCCACCAGGTGCTGAGGGGGCGGGTAGCACAGTTTCAAATGCAAAGCACCATGGAACGAAAGACCTGAAATTTGTTTCACTTAAAAATCCAGGGAATCTATTTTTGCTTGGAAAAAATACGCAAATGAAAATGTCAGTGAGCGGTCATGACTATTTCGATCCAAACTCGCAGTTCCGAAATTTTGACTCTCAACTACGTGATTTGGAAGACGTGAACATGGGCGGAGAGACGTGGCTTGGACGCTCTATTGCGAATGCTAGATCCAGAAGAGCGTTCGCGAAAGTAGTTGTGCAGGACCTTGAAACATTGCTTAGCCCGAATAAGAGGAAAGGCTCTCTACGCACAAAGCTTGGGACAGGTGCTTACAGGCGAGTGGAGTCCGGTATGCGTGATGGAATTGGTCAAATTGTAGCAGAGTATGACAAGCAGGCGAGTACTGGAGCTACTATGCCGGGAGGAATGACCGAGCGTATCAATATTTTTAGGAATTCTTAGAGGCTTCTAATTGCGTTTATACGATGCGTGTTTGGCGCGAATCTGATTTAAAGACAAAGTTCGGCTATTCCGTCCGGAGCGAATCAGGTGATGAAACGCGGTTGTGTTATCCCTGATTGTCATGGGCCTGTTCTTTAAAACAATATATCCGATGCTGTAAAAGCGGGCTTTTGAATCAATGACTCCTCCGGCTGCTTTGTCACCCGCCAATGTTGGCAACCATCCGAAAGCCGGCAGTGGTGAGTCTGTGCCTTGCAGGTTTCCAGACTTGTTCTATGAATTGCATTTGAGTTCCGGTTAACTTTTTGTCCGGAAGATTCAGCATAGCGCTTTTGGCAGGGTCAAATTGCTTTTCAATCAACTGTATTTGTTCTGTTTCAGATTCAATTTTGCTAAGAATGCTGCCAAATAAAAACTTCGCGGGCAGATAAGGCGCATTAGTTATTGGGTCGTTGATATCACTTTCCGTTTCTGATTGATCTGGAAATGCAATTTGGCGCGCGGTTTGTGGCTGTTCCAAACTTCTTATTTTACTGATTGTTTGCGTAAGCAGGTGATCTGCACCTGGATTAGTACTTAAAGGTAACGGGGCTTGCTTTGCTATAAACTCGTCAAACAAGGTTAAGGCTTTGGCACTGACGGGCATTAACTGATAGTTTTTTGCCAATAGTATAAAGATTGGATCAAACTTTTGGCAGAACACACAATAATTGAGAAGTTGTACCATCTCTTGCCCGCCGCGTTCGAAGGTACTTTCAATGTTTAGTTTCAATTTTGATTTCCACGATAGCGTCGCTGCTTAAAGATTATCGCCGATAAGTCGGCAAAAGGCGCCCTGGTTGCATATGCCATGTCCCAGTGTATCGGATTGCAATAGAACTTGATCTACCCTACACCGGCACACACCAGCATTCCTTTCACTGGTTCGCCGCGCTCTTTTCTAAGGGTAACTGTCTGGTTAGTCAATACGAAAAAACCCGCATCTTTGAGGCAGTGTTGTATGTAGGCTTCGCTATGACTGTAGCGACCATGGGTCTGAAGAAGGTAGTCGATGTTATCTTGCAAGTGCTGTTCTACTGTAAAGATAAACTTGCCAGATTTGTTTAACACAGCAAATGCTGCGTGGCAGACCTCATCCATTTTACCGAAATAGCAAAACGTATCGGCGGAGACAATCAGATCGAATTTATTACGGGAGGTATGTAGATACTCTATGATCTCTGCTTTCACCAGTGAATCATAGTGTTCACATAACTTAGCGCGCCTTAACATTTCACCTGATAGATCGATGCCTATAATATTCTGTGCGAGAGGTCGAAGGTACTTGCCGCATAGTCCGGTTCCACATCCGGCATCCAGGACATTTAGGGAATTTATAGTGTCCGGATAATATTCAGTGACCAGATCACCGACCAGCTTTGGGGCGGCATACTCAAGTTTGTCCAGTACCTGATCGAATGAGGTGGCGAATCTGTCAAACAGGGTTGAAACAAAGTTATCGCTGGCGCGGTCCGGGGTGTGTTCACCGCTGAGCGCAAACAGCATGTGTTGTGCGGTTGCATCATCGGGGTTATGTTGCAATTGTTTTTTGTAAAGATCTGCTGCGTCTTCTCGCCTGTCCAGTCGAGTCAGTAACCTTCCATAATTGACGAAAAGCGGAGCATAGGTCTCGTCAATTTTTAATGCTTTTTGGTAGCTTTCAAGCGCCGCATCGTAGTTACCTTGCGCCTCCTGCAGCCCCGCCAGGCAAACCAGAGCAATATTACTATTGGCATTGATGGACAGTGCTCTTGCATACCAGCGATCTGCCTGTTCAAGATTGCCCGAACTTCTTGCCAGTACACCGAGGTTGATCATTGGATTAATATCAACTGGCTTTACCTCATGAGCACGTCTGTAGGCGTCTTCGGCTTCTTCCAGCTTGCCCTGGATCTTTAAGCAGTTACCCAGATTGTTTAGTGCATCGGCATATAACGGGTCCAGTGCGACACTACGTTTAAGTAGCCGCTCTGCGAGTGCCAGGTCACCATGTTGTGATTCCAGCATGCCATAGAAATTGGCCGCATTGACATTAGATGGGGCAGTTTTCAGGATTTTGGTATATCTGTATCTGGCTTTTTCAATTTCGCCGGACTGGTGGTAATTAATAGCTTCCTGCAAAATATCGCTGTCGCTCCTGGCACGTTTCAATGATTTTCTTTTACTTTTTGCCATTAATCGAAAGTCCTTTTACCTGCGTAAATTTTTAATCCCGAACGTTCAATTGTCAGGAGGATTTGACGTTTGCATCAACGTAGTTGTTGTATTCGTCAGGTGCGTTCTGCGAAGTTAATTCTGCTACAAAATCTCTGAGTTGCCAGTCCAAAAAATAGTTATTTTGTTTCACATGACTGTCCGATTTTATACGTTCGTTAACATATTACTGCAGGTGGCGCTCCACAAACAGAGGGCGTTTTCGCAAGCCGGGGCAGAATCGGCGGATTTTTCGCCACAAAAAGGAATGTTGTGAATTCCGGACTAATTGAGCGGTTAGATTTACACAACCGGTTCATGGAATCTGGATCAAAAGCTGGTTATCATTGGACCAATAGGAAATTCTTTCACCAGGGACTGGAGATTATCTTGAGCATCGATAAAGCCACAGAAAACGAAGACCTTATTACTATAGATGAAGCAGTTGCAATGGCGGTTAATCTGCACCATGCGGGTCGAGTATCGGAATCTGAAGCATTATATCAATCTATCCTTACTGTGGAACCTGAGCAACCAGAGGCGCTTCATTTTCTTGGCTTGATGTCCTTTCAAAACAATGACATTCCCAAGGCGATTGATCTACTCAGTAAATCCCTTCATTCCAGACCCGATTACACGGATGCTCGCAACAATCTGGGCAATATTTATCGCATAAATGGTGACTATCGCACGGCGGAAGCCTGTTACCGGCAGGTGGTCGATGAATCCCCGACCCACCCGCAAGCCTGGAACAACCTTGGCGGAGTGCTTCTTAGTCAACGCAATTTCAGTGGGTCACTGGAATGCTACAATAAAGCGTGTGATCAGGCACCGGATTCGGCAGATTTTCACTACAACCGGGGCCACGCGCTGCATAATTGTCAACAATGGCAGGAGGCTGAAGCAGCGTATCGCAGAGCAATAGAGCTTAACCCTGAACATGCCGCCGCGTTTCGGGAACTCGCCAGTATACTGCAGTCGCAGGAGCGTACCGATGAAGCAATACAATGTTTCCAGCAATCTGCAGAACTGGATGCTTTGCGAGGCGAAGTCCATTGCGCTCACGGGGACGCTCTAAGCAGTCGCGGACTGCTGCCTGATGCACTCCTGGCTTATCGTCGGGCAATTTTACGGGATCCTGGTTATTGCCGTGCCTATGAACATGCAGCACACGCATTGAGTTGCCTTGACCGACTAGACGAAGCAGATGAGATGGTCAGAACCTGGTTAAAACTGGAGCCAGAGAATGCAACCGCCAAACATATGCTTGCTTCTATCAACCCGAACTCTTCTGTTTCGCGTGCGGCAGATGATTATGTTGAAAAGCATTTTGACGAATTCGCCAAACACTTTGACAGTCGTCTGGCCGTACTGGAGTACAAAGCACCGGAACTCCTTTGCAATCTGGCGATTAGCAGCAACGCTGTCGGATCTGATCGTCAATCCAGAATATTGGATGCTGGCTGTGGTACGGGTTTGTGTGGGCCGCTGCTTAAACCTTATGCAGACACTATGATCGGCATCGATCTATCGACTGGCATGCTGGAAGGTGCAAGGGAACGGGGAGACCATTATTCTGAGTTAGTGCATGCGGAAATCACTGAATATCTGCTAACAACAACACAGGTTTTTGACTTTATTATCAGTGCAGATACACTGGTCTATTTTGGAGATCTTGCAGACGTAGTTGGTGCCAGTGCCCGTTGTCTGGCCGACAACGGCTGGTTACTTTTTAGTGTTGAGAAACTGGATAATGAAAACACCGATGATCCCTACCGACTTAACCCTAACGGTCGTTTTAGTCATCAGTGCGGGTATCTACAACAAACTCTTATTGAAAGTGGATTCCGTATTGAGTGCATACAGGATGCTATTCTGCGCAAGGAACTGGGCAAGCCTGTAAACGGCTACCTTGTACTCGGCCAAAAGAATTGACCTTCCTTTCTTTGCAGACACACTCAGACAGCGACCTTATCTGAAGGATTAACCGATTCAGTGAGCGAGAGTGAATCCAGTAGTATGTCTTTGGCTGATGCGCTTGCCTATGGACAACAGTTACTTAGCACCGGCGAATTCGACAGTGCTGAAGAAATCTATCGGCAACTGTTCCGTGTAGTGCCTGACCACGCTGAAATAACCCACATGCTTGGTTTGGTGCTATTGAACAGAAATCGTTTAGAGGAAGCATCGGTGTTGATGGAGAAGGCGCTGCAGATAAACCCTGATTATCTGGATGCCAATGTCAATCTGGGCAACGTGTATTTAAAATTACACTTTAACGACAGAGCGGAGTCGCAGTATCGGAACGCACTTCAGCTAAACCCGAATAGCATCCAGGCACTATTTGGTCTTGCCAATCTATTGAGAATTAGCGACAGGAAAGATGAGGCTGAACGCTGCTATAGAAAAATTTTGACACTGGATGCCCGGCATCGTGCAGCGAATACAAACCTGGTGATACTTCTGAAGCAAGAGCAGCGCGAAGACGAAGCCTGTCTGGTCAGCAAATCCTGGTTAGAAATAGATCCTGAAAGTGAGCCGGCAAAAATGCTGTACGCGTCTGTCAGTGGGGAAAATATTCCTGACAGGGCACCTGATGATTATGTTCGAAATATGTTTGACAATTCCGCTGCAGATTTTGATTCGCATCTTGAGGTGCTGGAGTATCGAGCGCCACAACTGGCAGAAGATGCCCTGAAAAATTGGAATGAAACGAAAACAGGCGAACTGACAGTGCTTGATGCTGGCTGTGGCACCGGCTTGTGCGGTCCGTTTCTGAAACGAGTATCAGCTTCGCTTACCGGTGTCGATCTGTCATCAAAAATGATTGCCGTGGCAGAGAAACGGAACTGTTACGACAAACTGGAAGTTACAGAGCTGACGGATTACCTTGGCCATACACAGGTTCAATTTGATTTGATCGTGTGTATGGATACGTTTTGTTACTTTGGACCGTTGGATAAAGCATTGAAACTGACAGCCGATGTTTTGAAGCGTGGTGGTCGGGTAATATTTTCACTGGAAGAGTTACAAAGCGACAGTCACAGTTATTCATTGCATAGCGGGCAGAGATATAATCATACTTTTGACTATACGAAGCGAGTTGTTGCCGAAAGTGGTTTAAGCATTATCAGCATCAGCAGGGAAGTATTACGCAAAGAAGGCAAAGATCCGGTGAACGGTTTTTTAGTTGTCGCCAAAAAATAACGGAT
>CAZNOB010000181.1:0-1524 GCA_964574535.1 uncultured Granulosicoccaceae bacterium
CCGAGGACCGCGATGATGATTAAAAATAAAATCATCGCGATGGGTCTTTCTATAAAATCGAACGGCGTTTTTACTCGCATCATGGAGGTTCGCAATTTGGCTTCCATAATACCGCCGAGCACCATGCCGAGGATTATCGGCACAATAGGCAGCTTAAGGCGTTTTAGGATAAAACCGAAAATTCCAAAGCCGCCGGCAATCGCACAATCAACTGCAGAATTGCGCAATGAGTAAACACCGACAAACCCGAGAGTGAGAACGGTCATACCCAGGAAGCGTGTGGGAATTTCTATTACTTTCAATAAAAAGTTGGTTGAGAAAAGCAGAAAGATCACTACCAGAACGTTAAGGATCAACAGCGCGATATACAACGCGACAACAAAGTCCATCTGGTTTTGAAACAGGGCGGGACCGGGAATCACGTTGTGCACATAAAAAACACTTAACATCATCGCAGTCAATGCTTCACCCGGTATACCCAGAGCCAGCAGTGGAATCATCGCGGCGCCGGGCACTGCGTTATTTGCCGCTTCACTGGCTATAAGGCCCTCAGGTGATCCGTTGCCAAATTGTTCTGGTTTCTTTGAGCTTTTTTGCGCATGTGTATAGCTCATGAACTGAGCTGTGAATTCTCCAACACCGGGTATCATACCCATCAATACCCCGAAGCTTGCAGAAACGGTGGCAACGCGTTTGTAAATGGCAAGCTCTTTAAAACCGGTGAGCAGGCCGCCTGTGATCGCTTCTGCGTGATTGCGTTTGTCTGGCTCAACCAACAGCACAAATGCCTGGCTTAAGGCAAACAGACCCAGCACCACCACTATAAGATCAACACCACTGGCAAGCCATGTTTGTTCAAACGTGTAACGCCTGGAATATTGAATAGGTTCAAGACCAATGGTGTTTAGCCAGATGCCAAGGCAGGCCATCATGCCTGCCGCCATGACCTTGCCACGATGGGCAAGAATCACCAGCACAATACCCAGCAGAGCTGCGAGAAATATTTCGCGACTGCCAAACATTGGCGCGATACGGGCAAGTACCGGAGATAACAGAATCAGACATAATATGGAAAAGACGCCGCCGAAAAAAGAAGCTGAATAGGCCAGCGACAGAGCACGTCTTGCCTCTCCACGTTTGGTCATTGGTGTGCCCTCATACGTTGTGAGTGCATTCACCGCAGTGCCGGGTGTGTTGATAAGTATCGCCGGAATAGCGCCGCCATACATGGATGAGCCGTAGATGCCGAGCAGGGCGGTAAGCCCGACGATAGGGTCTAGCGAAAATGTAGCTGGTAATAAAATAGCGATAGCAACGGCAGCGCCAACACCGGGTATAGCGCCGATGATGACGCCACCAATTGAACCAATAAGCAACGCCGCGACCACATCCCACCGAGCAAGTACTTCGAGTGACGAGAGAAGTATTTCCATACTAAAAGTTTATGATCATGAAGTTGCGCAGAGCGTCTGGCAGGTATTCGTAGATCACGCCGCCGGGGATTTTCACTGATAAACCTGTTTT
>CAZNOB010000181.1:1624-8293 GCA_964574535.1 uncultured Granulosicoccaceae bacterium
CAAAAAATAACATGCCGCCAACACCGACGGCGGGCCAGAAGCGGGGTTGGGCAAATAATTTTCCGCTGGCAGAGTATTTGGTTTCAGAACCAATCTGTAAAACCAGCCAGGCTGAGAACAGGGTAAAAAGAACGGCGAACAACAGATTACCCGGTGGTGTTGAATTGTCCTCAGGTGTCATGCTGTCGGTTCAGGTTTTTGGCAAGCATAATGGCAGCTGGTCGCCTGGTGGCGACCAGTCCGTTTTACACACTACTGTATTTTTGCATTGATTTCGTCAAGCAGAACGATATCACTTGCGATCTGTTTTGCCGATGCTTCTGCATCCATCCAGTAGATCGAGGCGCCAGTGTTTTTAGCGACTTCCTGTGCACGATCAGACGCCATGGATTTTTTCGCGACAGCAATGATTTTGTCACGAACATCCTGCGGGGTGTCTTTGTTGACGAATAATCCGTTCCAGAGAGTCATGCCTAACGTTGGGTCAATCTCACCGAGGGTGGGTGTGTCAGGTGTCAGAGATATTCGCTCTGTGGTGATGGAGGCCAGTACTTTTACATCGTCGAGGCACGGCTGAATTAATTGCAGAGTGGTGTTGATCACATCTGCGTCACCGGAGGCAAGTGTGTTGCAATCAAGGTTATCAAATGCGGCTTCAGAGCCCCATTCGAAGCCCGCATTTTTTGAATAGGCCAGCGTTACTTTGGTGGGAACCAGCGGAGCACCGAAGTGGCCGAGTGCGAGTTCGTTATCTTTGGCGTGCGCTGCCATTTCATCTAGTGAGTCGTACGGTGCATTGCCTGCTGCAGCCAGTACAAATGGATAGGTGACAAAAATACCGAGCGGATCAAACTTCTCAGGTGCGAGTTCGGGGATGCCGATCTGATGGCCAAGCACTGGCACACCAATGACGAATGATCCAACCGTGTAGCCGTCGGCCGGTGCGTTGGCAACCTCGATCGCACCTGGAAACGGGCCGCCGCCGCCGCTGGGCTTGTTTACCACTGCGGCAGCAACGCCGTATTCAGCCTGGAAGTCCTCGGCGATAATTCGGGTTAGCACATCTTCGAGGTCGCCTGGAGGCCAGGGTACGATGAAGCTGACGGGCTTTTCCGGGTATTCGGCATTTGCCGTTCCGGCCAGGAGGGTGGCTGCTATTGCGCAGGCCGCAATCAGAGTTCGTTTCATTGTTTTCTCTCCGGGTGAAATATTTAACATGTTAACATATTGGTCATCGCGACAGTATGGTCTCTCTGAGTGTGGTAAGTCGTCAACCACGAAATGGATGTCATCGTTACTTAAACACGACAGTCGTGCGATTGTGTGAACAGATTTCAGTTCAGCCGTTTTTGATCAACTCCGCCAGGCGATTCAAATCAGCCTGTGGCTGAGTTGAGTAGGCCTTCAAAAATACTTTGTTACCGTTACTAATGTACTTGCTCAATAGCTTACGGTCGATTCGGGTATCTGGAATATGCAGTGCGCGGTTACGTGGTGCTGACAGAATCAATCCCCAGAAATCCTCTGCTGCGAGCTCTGCATCTTCCAGGTCAAGTCGGCCCAGTTCTGATTGTCTGACCATAAATTCGGCCAGCCCTTTTAGTACTTTGTCCGGACCACTTGCCTGATAGGCGTGTCCCAGATCCGGGGTTCGTTGAGCATCACTTATGACTAATCTGGCCAGCGCCAGGAATTCCGGTCGCATGACGGTTTTTGCATAGGCCCAGGAAAAATTCCACAGTTGCGTCACATGGCAGTCTTCAGCGCTGTGATTAAATGCCATCATCATCGTGTTGCAACGTGTCAGCATCATCTGTCGAAAGAGTTCATCCTTACCGGGAAAATAGGAATACAGAGTTGGTTTAGTCAGACCGGCTTGCGCGGCGATAGCGTCCATCGTTGCAGCTGCGTAGCCTTTTTTTGAAAACACAGTTAATGCAGCATCCAGTGCGCGAATGCGTTTTTCGTTACGGTTTTGTTCGCGTCGGGAGAGCTTTTTTACAACCGCCGTCTGATTCACCGGACCACCCGTTGAATTAGTTCAATCAGCGGTGTGTTGTATTGGGAAGGCGCTTCCAGATTGCACACATGACCAGCACGTGCAATGCATTCGTAGCGCACATCAGATTGGGGAGCGGCCCGATGAATACGCTCTGCAACCTGCTTTATTTCATGCGGCGGAGCCAGCTTGTCGGCTTCACCGGTCATCAGTAGTACCGGCATATTGATTTTAGTAAAATCGAAGGTCTCTGTGGGGCTGGTAAAGCATCGTAATGCATCTGCATAAGTTTCAGCAGGGATTGCCTGCATAGAGGCTAACAACTCGTTGCGAACGGATTGTGTACTATCGGGTCCCGCCAGTATGGAGACAATCTCCGGTGCGAAATCAGCGGGTGTCCGGCCCTTACTTAAAGGCACTTCACGGCTGCGTCGAAATGCTTCGCGTTCTGCTTCTTTGGCCTCCGACATCCCGGTGCATCCGCCGGCCAAAACCAGTGCTGACAAGTGATCGGGATACCGTGTCGCAAAGGAGGTGGCGATCCATGCGCCGTAAGACAGACCACAGAGGATGAGTTTTGTCGCATTAAACGACGTGGCCACACGTTGAATATCATCACAGTAGTTGTCGATGGTGGATTGGGCCTCACCGGCTGCGCTGTCACCATAGCCACGTAAATCCAGTGCCGCCACGTTGCAATAGGGAGCAACTGCCGTGAGCTGTGCATTCCAGTTACTGCGGTTGCCACCAATGCCGTGCAGGAATAAACACAAGGTGTTGTTGTCGGCGTCTGGCCTGCAAATAGCGGAGAGTGTGAGTGTCGGTGATCCTTTTATAGTTAGGATGTCAGGGCCGGCAACCTCTGAATCTGATTGAACGACTTGCGGTGGTGATGGTGGTGATTGCAGCAACGATTGAATAGCGTCAATCGCATGATCGAAAATAACTTGTGTACCGGCTGCAATGCCGGTGGCGCGTGGCTCGTCGGCGGTGAGCCACGCCTCCATACTGACTGTGGCTGTGCCGTTAGTGTTTTCGTTTATAGAAAGACGCGCATCATAGTGTTCAACCGCCGCGATACCCTGAACATGGGTATAAGCCATTGATCGCTCACTGTCACTAAACCAGCTTAAGCGTTCCTTATAAACCGTGTTGTCTTCCTTAACGGTGAAGACCCGTATTTGATGACCGGCGGCATCATATTCTTTTTCCATGGTGTCGATTGCCGGATGCCAGGGGTGGCAGAAGTCTCTCACCAGCGACCAGACCTGATCAGCAGATACCGTTACTTCACCGTGGCTACTGACTGCATGCTGAGCCAATGCGTTTAACCGGCTGCCACTGGCGGGCTGGAGGGGCCGCGCCACAACGAGGTCCGAGCGCCATGGTCATCGCCTGGAGCATCGTCCAGTTCATCGAGATCGTAAAGCGTTAATACCGACATATAGTCTTCCATAATCTCTGAGGTATAAGGCAGCATGAGTGCGCCGCAGCGGCTGTCGCGATAAATACGCTCAAGGGGCAGGGACTTTAACATTGCCTGACCACCGCAGGTACGAATAGCCAGGGCGGCGATTTCCTGAGCGGCTTCCATCACATTGTATTGAGCAGCGTACATACGCAGTACTTCTGCCTGTGATGGGAAAGCTTTGGCTTCGGTGAAAGCCTGCCACCAGAGGGCGCGCACTGGTGCGAGCCTCGCGTACATTTTCGATACTGCCAGGCGCTTGGTGGTAAACATGCGCCTGTCTGCCGGGGGTTGTCCCGGCACTTCGCCGCGCAAATACGCTACTGTGAAATCATAGGCTGATTGTGCTATGCCCATATAGGTTGGTGACAGTGTTGCCATCACGTGCGGGAAATGCGGCAGTGTACCGATAAAGATACCGGGTGGCATCATCAGGTCTTCTTCGCTCACAAAAACATCTTTTAAAATCAGATCACGTGAGTTGGTACCACGCATACCCAGCGGATCCCAGTCGCCCTTAACTTCAAGCCCCGGGGTGTCTTTGTGCACCACAAAAATGGCGGTGTCTTCATGACGAGGTTCAATGCCTTCAAATCTTTCGGTGCAAACAATGGAGTAATAATCACAGTACCCTGCAAGCGAGGCGAACTTTTTAAATCCGTTTATCTTCCAGCCACCTTCTACTTTATGGCATTCCGTTTGTGCGGGTTTTGAGGTCCAGTTTTGGCCAGCCTCTGAAATAGGTTGTGAGTAGATTCCCTGTTCCTTTACCGCACGTTTAAACTGACGTTCACGCAGCGGGGCAAATGCAGCGCGATCTGCATCGGTCAGGTGTGGCATTTCATACATAAAACGCGACCACATCATAGATGAGTTGTGCATGTTGAATGTTAGTGCGGTTGCGCCACAGTACTTGGCGATTTCTGCGCCCGCCATGGCGTACTCGCCCAGGTTAAAACCATTGCCGCCATATTCTTCAGGCACGGTCAGCGTCATCAGTCCTTCAGAGGCGAGATCCCGATAGTTTTCTACCGGAAAACTTGCGTCCTGATCAATGCCAAATGCACGTTCGGCGAATGCCGGTCCCAGTTCGTTAATTCGATTAAGTACGGTTAAAACTTCTGGTCGTACACGGCTCAGATCGTAGTAGTCGCCAGGGGTACTCATAGCACCAGATCTCCTTGAAGAATGCCTTCTTTCACAACTATGTTGTTATCCAGTGCAATGGTGCAATGGCGCATGGGCAGGTCAAAGTGACCTTCAGTAAAACGATCTGCATATTGGTTAGCACCGGTTGACCATAAAAAATTTCCAGCCCAGGCGCGAAACTCAACTGCCTGCATATCGCGCTTGTCGTACAAAGCGCCACTCACCCAGCGCGCGCGTGGATTCATGCCCCAGCCCACATGGCTGAATCCATAGGCTTTCGGGTCTTCCCACGCCGCCATGTAGTCGCGGAAGTGTTCAGCGTCGATGCCATTGCCTTTGATCTCGGTGACAAAGTCATTTTCAACGGTGAAATCGATTTGGCTGGTAAGGTAGGTCTTGAAGGTCAGATTCATATCACCCACGTCCATCACGATACGTCCGTTGACGCAGTTGTTACCGGGAAACGCCAGGCACAATCCACCAGGCCAGTGCGCCACATGCCCTGGTGTTGTGCCAAATCCGGCAGTGCCGCCGCAAGGAGCGTCGTTCAGATCGATCATCAAATCAGTACCGGCTTTCGAAGTGACGTGCATTTTCTTTGCGTCGTTCAGCATTTGTACGCCCAGATCCACTTTAGGGCCGAGCTCGGCAAATGGCTCTGTGCGTTCCAGTATTTCCGGGTGTTCATTGGTAATGACCAGCAGGCGTGCACCGGCAGCTTCAATCTCTGGCCATTCCGGTGAATGAATCATTCCCTCTACCGTGCAATCAACCACGATTTCGCATTGCTTCATCGCCTCTATTGCTGCCCGGTTGTGCCGAATAGCCAGTGAAGTGCCTGTCCCCTTAACCGGCACTGGCGCAGTTTGGGGTGGTGTGGGCATTTTGATCATGCAGAAATCGGCGCCTAAATCATAAAGGGCCAGTTCCGACAAATGGGCAAGCACAGGGCGCGATTGGGTTTCGTAAATCAATGCGACTTGTGTGCTGTTGCCAATACCATTGAGTGCGAGCACCCGCCGGAATGATGCCAGCCATTTGCCTTCAATTCTTTCTTGCAGCATGTCAAATTACTTTACTGGTGAGTAAAGAAATATTACTCCTGAGAATTCCTGTGTCAAGTAAACAAAATCAGTATTGAGTGTGGTTGTAGAAGTGGTAGCGTGGCGGCGTGCCATGGGCAGAGGGCAGAGGGCAGAGGGCAGAGGGCAGAGTCTGATAGTTCCGCCCGTCTTTCGGTTTCTGCATTGCTGCCTCCTGAATATAAATGAAGGCCCCCGGCGCAGGATGTCCTGGGTTTATTGTGACTTTACTTTTCGCTTATACCACACTCCGCAAAATCGCCTTGAGTGTGTTGCGAATGGCAATAGCAGCAATAAAAACTGACCGATCATTTGTGTCGGTGAATACCAATCAAGCTTGCGTGCCGACGTGGTTATCGGCGCCTCGGTATGAATGACAAATTGCATCTGCCTCTCTTTAGCCAGACGTCGAAGGTGTCGTGAAAGGTGTAACTCTTCACCAGCGTAGACTTTGTTATCGAAGCCTCCGATTTCATCGAAGGCGTCGTGTCTGCAATAGATGAAACAACCGGCCGCGGTGCGGGACTTTACCGACACCCAGTTCCAGAAGGCCAGTACACGCCGACCGAACTGACTGATTGGACGATCCGCTGCAACGGTTGATCCACCGCCGATAACGGTACCGCTGGACAAAGCGTTCAGCGCCAGTGCGAGCAACTCGGGGCTGATAATGGTATCCGCGTCGATGAAGACCAGCCACTGGCTATCACTTGCAGAGGCACCGGCATTGCGCGCTCTGGCGATTTGATTGATCGGCTCGTGTACAACAGCCGCTCCGGCTTGTCTGGCGATTGTTGCGGTATCGTCAGTGGAATTATTGTCTACCACAATCACATGACCTGAGTGACGTTGTTGTTCAATCGAGCTTATCGCAGCCTTTATTGTGTCTGCGATGAGTGTTGATTCATTCCATGCAGGTATGATGATCGAAAAGCCTGGTGTTTTATCAGTCAAAATGTCTCTTGTCGTTA
>CAZNOB010000181.1:8393-10378 GCA_964574535.1 uncultured Granulosicoccaceae bacterium
GTATTTGATCGCTGTTTTTCTTCACCGTTTTTAGTGAGCCATAAATCAAGGTTGCCTGCGTCCAGTTCATCTGCCGTTACTATGCACGGGCCCATCGGTGCAAAGCTGTCCTGCCCCTTAGAGAATATCCATTGCCCTGATCGACGGTTGTCGCGAGCAGATACATCAATCAGAACGGTATAGCCAAAGATATGATTCATCGCGTCAGCCTGTGCAATGTGTTTGCCGCCGGATGCCATAACCACAGCAAGCTCAACTTCCCAGTCCAGTTGCTGAGTCATTTTCGAGTCATGCAGTATGGGTTCGTTTGGTCCTATCACTGCGGTGGGAGGCTTGGTAAACAACACCGGTTTTTGCGGTAACTCGTTAGAGGTATCCAGCGCTCGGGCGCTTTCGGCAACATGTTCTGTGTAGTTAAGACCGATGCCCCAGATGTTCTTCCGTGGCCGCGGGATCGGCGCGCACAGGGTCACCGTTGAAACAGGCACAGAGGTATCTACCGGTACAGTGTCGTCACCAGTCGTCATTTCACGCAAGGCTGTGAGCCCTGGCTTACCCGCGTCGATCATACCGAGCATGGTGTCTGGCAAGTCTGTGCCATGAGCGTCACCCAGAGCTTCGACATCAATTACCAGGTCATCTTTGAGTACGCCGAGACGGGCTTCGGTCTCGATGGTGGCGCGATAGGTGACAAGCTTCATTGTTTAATTCCTGTTGCAGGGGATATATGAGTACGTAACGAAAATGATCGATTAAAACGCAACCTCAGGACACGTTCCGTGTTAGTTGCCGAGGTACTGCCGTGCAAGCTTCGGGCGGTTTTAATTCAATGGTTGGTTGCCATTGTTATCACCAAAAGCTTCTTCGCGATAAAGACCCAGTGATCGCATCACCGGCAGATCATTCAGGCAAAACAGGCAGGCGTCTTCACTGCTAGACCCATTGACGTGTTCGTGCCACGACCAGCTGGGCACACAAAAAACATCACGCTCTGACCAGTCATAGCGATTGCCGTTGATGATAGAATAACCATTGCCTTTAGCAACATGGTACAAATAGCTGCCGGTATGGCGATGCGCTTTGGTATGTTCCGCGCGACGCAACAACTGCATGGATGCCCCCATGGTTTGCATAACCGGTCCGTTAGTAACCGGGTTCACGTATTCCATCATCACGCCGTCGTAAGGGGAGCCGTCAGTAGCGTCGGCATATTTGCATAGTGACTCATAGGTAGGCTCCCATTCGTATTTAAACATTGGGCTATAGCCTTTGGTCCAGTTACCGGTGGCGGGCGTGAGGCCCGGGTTGCCCCAGCTTTTGGTCATATCATCTACCGGGTAGGTAACAGGTTCACTGAGATTCGGGTGGACCTGAAAAAAGTTGGCTTCGAGGGCATTTACCAGCGGGATGTCCAGGCCGTCCTGCCAGATGCATGGTGTTCCGGTTTCTTCGACAGCGTGTTCATGCCAGGTACCGTTAGGGGTTAGTACAAAATCATTGCGCCCGAGTGTCATTTTATGACCGTCGACGACAGTGTAGGCGCCTTCGCCTTCCATAATAAATCGAATGGCGCTGGCAGAGTGGCGATGTGCAGTCGCGGTTTCTCCGGGGTTCATTACCTGCAGGCCCGCATAAATCCAGCCGACGGCTGCATGGACATCCTGCCGCCCGGGGTTATTCATGTAGATCACACGGCGTCCGGCTTTTTCTGCGGTGACCAGTTCCAAAGAGCGCAGCACATGGTCGCGTAAATCGTTGTATCGCCATACCACTGGCACGGACTCTGATTTCGGTTCCCATGGTTCGATTTTATTGGCAACAGTCCACAGTGCACCCGCTTCGTGTTTTTTAAGTTCGTCGTAATAGGCGAGTAGTTCAGGGGTGTCTTCAACGTTGGCGCGTCCAACAACATCTTCGCGGTGATTTTCGTGCGCATTGGCCATGGTAGATTCCTGTCCTTCAGTCAGAGGATGATATCTTAATTT
>CAZNOB010000182.1:0-10314 GCA_964574535.1 uncultured Granulosicoccaceae bacterium
AGCCCCTCCCAAGATAAGATCTCACTAGTACTTTAAGTACTCTGAAGGGCCCTTGTAGACTACAAGGTTGATAGGCTGGGTGTGGAAGTGCAGTAATGCATGTAGCTAACCAGTACTAATTGCCCGTGAGGCTTGACCATATAACACCCAAGCGGTTGTTATTGATTGAGCAGTACAATCAAACATTGTGCGACGATATCAGTGTTACCGACATAGACCGGGCGAGGGCTATTTTGAAGTGATGCCTCCAACAAGGCTTGCCGTTCGTCTGTCCAAACCCACTGCCAATCAATAGAAATGCATCCACTGCGTCGTAGACAGCTCGATCGTCAGCCAGATACGTGGCGTTGAGCCTTTCCAGGTCAGCGCGACCCAGACTCTCGTTCGCCATGAGACCCCAATGATGTGCGGGTGCAGACTGGAAAAATTATGGGGTCAGGTCTTGCATTGCCATATATATGGTTCAACAAGAAAACAAATAGGGTTCACTGCTGTTGCTGGTTGCTGATGTCTCATTGCAAGACCTGACCCCAGTTCTCTCTATACCTTTCAGGTAGCGTTATATCAACAACAGCACTTATGAACTTTCCTTACCATAGTGATGGTTTAACTATGCTAATACCTGAAGCAGCTAATTTAAATACTGACGGTAGTGCTTCGGAGATTTATAATGGCTTAAGTAAAAGTTTTTATGGCTTTATTATCCCTGGGACAACTACCTTTGCGGTTTTTGGTTCATCAGCTGGAGTTGCTAGTAGCATAGGATATAAGATCACACAAAGTGATGGCAATCTCTGTGGAGGATCATGTGCTTATGACGCTGATGATAAATACAATTATTATTGGCTTTTTGATGTAAATGATATTCTTAATGCAAGTTCTGTCCATGCACCTCGTCCATATGATTATGGCAAACTATCTATTCCTTTTGATCAAAATGGAAAATTATCAGTGATTGGTGGAAGCTATGACCCGAGCAACAATACTCTTTATTTATCACTAGAAAACGCCGGACAAGTGGGTACTTACGATCGACCTCCTCTGATAATTGGCTATAAAATAGCAAATGAAAAACTATAGCTTTATTATTTGTGCTGATATCAATCTAATTTTACGAAAAACATGAGGCTTAAAATTTAGTCGTAGAAATAGTAATAAATATATCAACTGGGGTACATCTTTGCCGTTAGCAATTTTTGTCAATTTTGCCCATTTTTGTAATGGAAAAGACTAAATATAATCTATGTACTTTCCAGGTGTTCAAAATTACAATGCTTTTTAAGTAAAAAAATAAAATATTAGCTGATTAAGCTGGCATAAGGATTGAATCATTCAATTAATATGAAATTACTTATTGCAGTTCTAATATTGTTTACAGGACACAACTTATATGCTTTTAATTTTACGGAACAAATAATTTTTGATTACGAATACAGTCCCTATGCATATAATGCAAATCAAACACAGCGAAGCCCATTGCCACAATCTCAGAAAGTAAGGCTAGAAGATCGACAACGGTGTTTTAAATTGGTAAAAAATGAACTTACACGTTATCCTCAGAAAATACTAAAAATAATTTTAGATAAAGTTGTTATTTTAAGTGAAATACAGTTCGAAAAAAGCAATGACTCTTATGCTGGTTTAGCTTACTACAAAGCAATTTTCATAAAATGTAATCGAAACAGAGATGCTTTTAATACTCAACTTACTTTGCATCACGAAATTTCATCACTTTTAATTTCAGATATTTTTAATCTTGGTTTTAATTTTGATCAGTTCTTAGCGTTAAATATTAATGGGAGTGATTCTTACTTAACTCCAGAAAATTATTTTGGTCCAAATACTAGTCCTGAAGTGACGAACTTCTTTGGCTTATCAATTAGCCCTAAAATGAATAAAAGAGGATTTCTAACCGAGTATAGTCATACAGACCTTCTAAATGATGTAAATATGATTGCCGAGTACCTTATGGTTACCCCCGGTGAATTGAACAATGTTATAAACTATCCCGTTGTGCGTAACAAAATTAATTTTGTCAGAGACTTTTACAAAAGACTTGGGATTAAAATTGATGAGCATTTAATAAATTTTTGAAAATATATTATATTTGTAAATACTTAGCTTATTACTAAGAACGGAAGATGGGGGTCAAGTCTTGATAACGTACAGGTAAATCAGAATTCTGAGGCGATGAGTGAGCCAATGGGGTTAGGTATTGCGTTAGTAGATTGACTGAAAACCACCTTTCTCAATGTGGCAATGCAAGACCTGACTCCTACACAAGCTAACGGTTAATACTCAGAGCAAAGTTCCAGCCATTGCTTTACCCGGGCACTGGGGTCGTTATTTTGTTTTACGTCGGTAACAACGCAAATACTGTCAGCACCAGCGGCAAACACGCCTTCGGCTCGCTCTGGTGTTAATCCCCCAATGGCAACCAAGGGTATTTCACCCACCATGTTTTTCCAGTGAGTCAATTTTTCTAGGCCTTGTGGGCGCCAAGGCATCTTTTTTAATAGAGTCGCGTAGACGGGGCCAAGCGCGATATAGTTTGGTTCAAGTACTAATGCACGATTCAGCTCTTTTTTGTCGTGGGTGCTAATGCCATACCGTATACCGGCTGATTGTATTGCCTTTAAATCCGCAGTATCTAAGTCTTCTTGTCCCAGGTGAATCGCCTTGCACTCTTCTTCTATGGCCAGCTCCCAGTAGTCATTAATTATAAGCTGGCAATTAAACTCCTCACAAATCTGCTTTGAAGCTCTTATAGAAGCTCGGAGCTCACTTTTGGAAGCAGATTTAATGCGCAGTTGAACGCACTTTAAGCCCAGTGGTAAGAACTGGGCAAGGCTGTCCGAATCATCAACAATTAAGTAAAATCGATCTAACATTTATTTGTTCCAGAAAGGCATTCCAGTGACAGGTGTTGATGGTGAGGCCAAATCACGAGCGATCATAGGGTTGGATTTATAAGCGTTTCTCCCACAGACTACAGCCTGCGCGAACGCTTGAGCCATTTTAACCGGGTCGCCAGCTTTGGCGACTGCGGTATTAAGTAAAACCGCGTCGTACCCAAGTTCCAATGCTTGAACGGCATGAGAAGGAAGGCCAATACCGGCGTCAATAACTAATGGTGTGTCTGGAAAATGCGCACGCATAGTTCGTAACGAATAGACATTGTTCAGGCCGCGCCCACTTCCAATCGGTGCACCCCATGGCATAAGAACTTCGCAACCTGCATTGAGCAATTGGTCGGCAATACTTAAATCATCCGTTGTGTAAGGAAAGACTTCAAATCCGTCGCTCGCTAAAATGCGAGCAGCCTCGACCAGTTCAATGACTGCGGGATGAAGGGTATCGTCGTTTCCTATCAATTCCAGTTTAATCCACGGTGTGTCAAACAGCTCTCTTGCCATATGAGCCGTGGTAACTGCCTCTTTGACGGTATGACACCCAGCAGTGTTGGGTAACACTCTTACGTTCGCCTGTTTGATCAAATTCCAGAATGCTTCACCAGATTTGTCGGTGCTGGACTCTCGGCGCAATGAAACGGTAACAATTTCTGTTTCCGATGCTCTGATTGAATCGAGCATGATTTGTGGCGATGGATACAATGCAGACCCAAGTAATAAACGCGACTCAAAGCTCGATTGATAAAACGTTAAGCTCACCGTATTACCCGCCTGACATTGGGGCGATGATCTCAATCAGGTCGCCGCTTTTTAGTTTCAATGACGTACGCTCATTCGATGGTACGAACTCTTTATTTACCGCCGTGGCGACAGAGCCTTCTTCATGTGAAAGTGAATCAAGCAGCTCCTGCAAGGTGTTGCATGCAGTTTCCACGGTGTCCCCATTAAGCACAATTTTCATCCACAACCTCTTCATCAATTAAGTTGTCCAGCGCAAAATCTACTGCCCTTCGGGCCATTGCTGGAGCACATAAAAATCCATGTCTAAACAAGCCGTTTACGTATAGTGTTTTACCGCGTCTTCTCAGGCGCGGTAAGTTGTCTGTAAATGCCGGTCTGGCATCGGCGCCCATTTCCACAATGCTTGCCTCACCAAAAGCCGGGTGTAATGCGTAGGCAGTTGATAACAATTCCATTATGGAGCGTACTGATGGTGGGCCGCGGTGATCACTTTCAATCATTGTGGCACCGACCATAAACCGGTTATTCGGGCGAGGAACAATGTACAACGGATACCGAGGATGCAGCAGCCTGATAGGTCGGCTCAAAGAAACCTGTTCTGTTTCTAGGATGAGCATTTCTCCTCGAACACCACGCAAATCTTTTAATTCGTCACGTGCGTTAAGGCCCCGGCAATCGATTTGCCAGTCGTAGCCGTTTCTCTTGCCCACTCGTGTGTTCTTAGAATTCATTGAAAACGTTAAGGTTACATTGGGCATGGAATCCAGTTTTTCTATTAGCCAGCGTAAAGCTTCACGTGGATTTAAGTGACACTCATCTTTAAAGTACAGCCCCGCATCGAAACGTGTTGCTAGATCTGGCTCAAGGGACTCGATGGTGTCGGGTGTGATTTTCTCAAAGTGGCTGGTTCGACTGGCAAACTGTTCAAGATCGGGTAAGTCTCTGCGGTTAGCCACCACTAATGAACCCATCGGCTCAACGGCACCAAAATTATTGCGCCAATATTCGATACTCTCTTCGCCTAGGCGAGCAATGAGTGGCTCGGCAGATTCCATTTCGCACCATGGAGCCAACATGCCGCCGGCCCACCAAGAGCAACAAGTTTCATCTATACCTTGGCTGGTTGAATAAACACTGACATCGCAGCCACGTTCAGCAAACATAGCGGCGCAAGTTAAGCCAGCCACACCAGAGCCAATAATTTCGATCGAGGCGGAACTCACAAAAGGTCCAATCCCATCTGCCAGAAATCGATTTCCAGTCGTGTGGCAGAGCCGAAAGTAGAAGACAATCGAGCCAGCCGCTGTTCGGATATGTCTGTCAAACTGATTGAATCGATTATTTGCCTATGAGCATTGGCGACTTGTTGATATTCATCGCTACTGTACATTTCAATCCACGATGAATAAGGATTGTCAGTGGTGTTTAAAAAAGATTGATTGCTTAGCCAGTTTGCAATTTGTGCGTATCCAATAACGCAAGGTGCTAAAGCGACGTTAAGATCAAGTAAATCACCTGCAAGCCCCCTTTCCATAACATAGCGGGTGTATGCCATATTGGCTGTGGATTCGGTGGTAGATTCAAGTTCAGAACGTGTAATTCCCCAAGATTCGCAGTATTCCACATGCAAACTCAGCTCTGTATCGAGAATGGCTGACATGGAGGCTTTTGCGTGTTCGAGTTCGGCCAGCGTCGAGCTTTTAAACGCCGCGAGCCCAAAAGCGCGAGCGAATTGAATCAAGAACAGGTAATCCTGTTTTAAGTAGTGCTCAAAACACTCGCGATTCAATGTGCCGTCGCCAATTTGGCAAACGAATGTATGTTGAATATATCGCTTCCAGTCTGCGCTATTAGCGTCTACAAGTTGATTAAATAATCCACTCATGATTACTTAACAACCATGGTGTAGGTGTCAACCGCTGGGGAAGTCTCTATCAGTCCTTGATTCATCATAAACTGTGCAAACGTTTCATATCTGGCGACATCCATGGCTGCAGGGCGCAGCGCAAGTCGCGGCAGAGTATCTGTCCACGCCCGTCGATTTAATTCATTATCCAGGGTTTCTGGTGAGCTGTTTTTAAATAACTCCCATGCTTCTTCCGGGTGGTTAATTATGTAGGTGGTCGCTTGTTCAATTGCGTTGATAAAACGACCCAGTGCTGGATTGTCTTTCTGTTCATTATTGGCAACAAGAATGAGCTCATCAAACACAGGTACACCATGCTCTTCAGGATAGAACGCTGTTCCGGGGTGACCTTCTATGTCCATTTGATTTAATTCAAAGTTGCGATAGGCCCCGATAACAGCATCGACCTGGCCGGTAATAAGAGAAGGGGACAGGGAAAAGTTGACGTTGATTAGTTCTACATCGTTTAGCGTTAATCCATGAGTTTCAAGCATTGACTTTAACAATGCATCCTCAAATCCGCCAACTGAAAAACCCACTTTCTTGCCAGCAAGATCGGAGATGGATTTTATCGGCCCGTCTTTGAGTACAACCAGTGAATTCAATGGGGTCGACACCAGCGTACCGAATCGAACCAGAGGTAAGCCCTGTGACACTTGAACATGTAACTGCGGCTGGTACGTTATTGCTATGTCGGCTTTACCTGCAGCAACCATTTTGGGAGGCAAGCTCGGGTCGGCAGGTTCTACCATTTCGATTTCTAAATCAAGCTCCTCAAAAATGCCAAGCTCCTGCGCTATAACGAGTTGTGCATGGTCGGGATTGGTGAACCAGTCTAGTAATACAGTGAGCTTGTCCGCACTCCATGCAGTTGATGAGTAAAGCGAAAGAGTAAGGCAACAGATTAGATATTTCATAAGGGTTATTTTCGTAGTTTTGTTGATTAAAAATTAAAGGGATACGGACGAGTCCATTTGCCAATATAAGAATTTTTCTAAAGTAGAGCTAACAAGCCAGTACAACGCGACTGCTAGCACGCACAGACACAACAGCGCTGCAAACATTTCATCTGTTTGCATGCGCCCGTTGGCATTGAGCATGACAAAGCCCAAACCTCTGCTTGATCCTACCCATTCACCAATGACGGCCCCTATTGGGGCAACTGATGTGGCAACACGAATGCCGGAGGCGATAGAAGATGCTGCTGACGGAAAGCGAATGTGCCAGATAATAGATAATGGTGATGCTTGCATGGAGTTTGCGAGTTTTACCATGGCGTCTGGGGTTCGGCGCAGGCCATCAAAACTTGCAGCAACAACGGGAAAATAGATAATAAGCACCGCCATCGCAATTTTCGAACTCATGCCGTATCCAAGCCATAAAGTTAGAAGCGGTGCTAGCGCAAAAACGGGAATCGATTGGCTAATCACCATCAATGGCAATACCCATCGCCGGCTATTTTTAAAACATAACAATATCAGTGCGCTTCCAATGCCGAGCAAGCAGCCGAGAATGAGCCCCACTACAATTTCTATTGCGGTTGTTGCGGTATGACTGAGAAAATAGTTGGGCTTACTTACTAGTGATCCAATCACATCCAGCGGTGCAGGAAAGATAAAAGCGGGCACGCCGGTAACCGCGAGCAGAATATGCCAGCCAAAAATAATCCCCACTGCCACCATCAGTATTGGAATTGCCGCAGATAACCTTTGGTTGCTCTTCGTGGAAGTCATAGGCACTCCGTTGGGTGTGCTTTGTCTTTTGATAATGCCTTCCAAATCGCAGGTGTTAGAGCTAACACTTCATCATTGGTATGAGCTCGAGCAGGCTGTGAACTGAGAGTAAATGTCGAAGTTGTACTGGGACGTGCTGTATGCAACACCGTTATTGTATGACCGATGCGAAGTGCTTCTGCTGGGTCGTGTGTAACCATAATGACGGTGCGCTTGTGTAATAACTTGCAAGCTAGTTCCTGTAACTCGTCACGTGTGATTGCGTCAAGTCGTGAAAACGGTTCGTCCATTAATATAATGGCTTTGTCTTCCATCAGTGTACGAGCCAGTGCAACACGCTGACGCATTCCTCCTGACAAGCTGGCAGGGAGATGTTGTGCCCACGGTGTAAGAGTCACTGCCGACAACAAATCCATGGCGCGATCAAAACTGTTGCGATTAGTCTCGCCGCGTAGGCGCAAACCCAGTTGAACGTTGTCGACAACGTTTAGCCAAGGCAATAGGCCATCGTCCTGAAACATGTACGCAGTTTGCCCGCTTAAGCTCTTGCCGTTCGACGCGTTTACCGAGCCGGATTGAAGGGTTGTTGAGCCAGATATAATATTTAGCAAGCTCGATTTTCCAACCCCGCTTCTACCCAGAACACAGTGGCATTGTAGCCCTGGAAAGCTTAAAGACAAATCCTCAAATACCGGATGTGCCTGTAAGTGCAAACTTGCTTTATCGATCACTATGCCAGGGCTGCTCAAGTTGATGTCATCCGTTCGAGACATGTTTATAACTGAGCTACCACTGTGCATGAAAATGATGCACAGGCCCGTGCCCTTGTCCAACGGACAAAGTATCAGCGGCAAGAATTGCTTGATGAAGGTAATCGGAAGCCACTTGAATGGCTTCAACCAATCCTTCACCTTTAGCCAAACACGCCGCCACCGCTGAAGACAAGGTGCATCCTGTTCCATGGGTATTGCCAGTGTTGATGCGGGGGTGAGTGAAGCGATGAATTTGACCATCAATAAGCAATAGGTCTTCGCATGCAGTACCGGTCAAATGACCACCTTTCATCAGCACTGACTTGCTACCGAGCTTACTTAGCTGTTTGGCTTGATCGATCAGTTCATTTTCAGATGAGGCGCACGCTGTATTTGTCAGCACAGCTGCTTCGGGTACATTGGGTGTTAGGAGCAGCGCCAAAGGAAAAAGCAGTTCAACTAGCGCTTTGTGTGCGTCCTGTTTAAGTAGATGATCGCCACTTTTCGCAACCCTAACCGGGTCAAGCACAATAGGAATTTCGGGATATTGTTTTAATATGCTGGCAACAGCTTCAATGATCGGCACAGAAGACAGCATGCCAATTTTAATTGCGTCTACTTCAATGTCTTTAAGTACCGTTTCAAGTTGGTTAACGACAAACTCTGGGGGAACATCGTGAACACCATTTACCGCTAGGGTGTTTTGAGCCGTTAAAGCCGTAATGGTGCTTGTGCCAAAAACACCGAGAGCGCTGAAAGTTTTAAGATCGGCTTGAATGCCCGCACCTCCACCGGAATCAGAGCCAGCGATTGTCATCGCGACAGGCGCTCTTGAGCTTGATATCGGCTTAGGCGAATACGATGAGTTATTTGATTGAGTCACTTTTGCTACCTCGGCTTGGGCAAACCGAAGAGACCCAAATGCAGCGACAACAAAGACAATACATCAGCCTATAAAAACCACCCTGTAATACGAGTCGTTTGTTGTTACTAGCTTGATCCCTTCGTCGGCATTATCCGCATCAGGTTCAGCGGGATCGTGCCGACGTTAGTCGCGCTACATCTCAGCCTTTGACCGTAATTATGATCTTCAGCACCCCGTCAAGAAATGTCAGTTTAACATAAATTTGCTGGTTCACTTGCTGAGAATGAAACGACCATTAGTCACCAAATTAAAGAGGAATTTTCGTGGAGGTTGATCCAAAATATTTGCAAAGTCCCGGCGTGTTCATTAGAGTGCGTGTTTAATTTTTATCGCAGCGTGTGGTTTGTCGAGTTGCAGTGCAAAGGCTGTGTCGTTATGTGAGTCGTCCGGCGGTGTCAGAGAAGCGCTTGTCACTGACGCAGAATGGGCAGGTACGTTATGAGCTAAAGACGCCGTATCGGGATGGGACGACGCACGTGGTCTTTTCGCCACTGGATTTCATTGCAAGATTGGTAGCGCTGATCCCGAAACCGAGATTGAATCTGGCGCGCTACCATGGTGTGTTATTCTGGGCGTCCTGCCCTGCACCCCTTCGGGGCCAGCCTGCGGCTGTTCAAAATCGTTCCAGACGATTTTGTCGCACCGAACAGTCGTTGGCGAGATCAGGTGACGCCGGGGGACAAGGGCAACAAGTCTGACATTCAAACAGAAGAGGAGGAGGGAGAGCAGTAAGCGAAGCGTCGAGGGATGAGCTGGGCACAGCGACTGAAACGGGTGTTCGGAATAGACATAGAAGTTTGTCCGCACTGTGGAGATGGTGTGAGGATAATCGCGTGTATCGAAGACCCGGTGGTGATCAGGCAGATCTTGTCACACGTGGAGACAAAGCAAGAGCAAGCGAATGAATTGCCACCGAGTCGAGGGCCGCCACAGTACGGGTTATTTGGGTAGATTAGAGTTCAATCTTTGCATCGCTGGCATCGAGTCGCCTCGCTGGCAGGCCAGGTATTGTCTGTCGGGTGTCGGCAAGTGCGAATTTAAGAGAATACTTGAACGTGATGTCGGCGAAAACCAGCAGAACGGTTTGAAAGCGGGGGAAATTCGGCGGAATAGGGTGGTCAGAGCGACCGTGGCGGCTCACCAACTTGTGCTTGTGATAGCGAAAAGTAGCGTTTATGCTTTCTATACTTAAGTTGATATCGTACGCGAAGCGCTTGCATTCCGAGGTCACACGTTAAAGCCGGTTTTCGTGCCGGCGGCACGGGTTCCACACCAGTTCAAACAAGGCCTCAGGCCATCGGTGCTTTGTATGGTGACGCATCAGTGGAATACCACGATGTATTAA
>CAZNOB010000183.1:0-7553 GCA_964574535.1 uncultured Granulosicoccaceae bacterium
ACTTATAGCCTGTTCAGGCGACCGTCAACGACTTCGTATTGATCATCTGCAATCGCATCGGCATCCCGATTATCGTGTGTCACCATGATCACTGTATAGTGTTGGTGGATAGCCAGAGCCTTGATGAGTGAAAGCATCTCCGTGCGTGTTTGCGAATCCAGAGCACTCAAGGGTTCATCTAAAAGAACAATGCCCCGCTCGCGTATTAGTGCACGTGCAATTGCCACGCGTTGCCGTTGACCACCTGACAAGCTGCTAACACGTTGCAGGTAATGATTTTCAAGACCGACGTCGTTAAGTGCCTTTTTTGCTTTGCTTACGTCGGGCCCCTTTTGGGGAATTGCCGGGTTGATACCGACTACCACGTTGTCTATGGCGTTTCGATGTTCGAACAAATTATTCTTTTGAAATAAAGTGGTGACCGGGCGTTTATCAGGTGCCAGTTTGGTGATATTTTTTTGTTCCCAGTACAAGCTTCCGGAAAGCGGCGCAAGAAAACCTGCGATCAAATCAAGCAGAGTTGATTTTCCACTGCCTGATTTGCCACTAATGGCAACCACGGTCGCTTTTTCTGCGGTCAGAGAAAAGAGATATCGGGTGGTGTTTTCAGTGTACTGGAAACTCAGATTATCTAGCTGTAGCATTTTCCCGCCCAAGTATTTTCGGTACTGCAAGGAAAACAATGAGTGTTAACATCAACATGACCAGTGCAACTCCTGCGGCCTCCTGAGTTCGATACGAACCCATTTTTTGATATAACAGCCACGGAAGCGTGGCGATATCGTTGCTGCCGAATAAGGCAATTACGCCGAGATCTCCCAGAGACATGCAAAACGCCAGGCAGGCGATGTATATGAGTTCACGTTGAAGCAGGGCGGATTCAATAACACGCCACCGATGCCAGCCGCGTAATCCTAAAGAGGCAGCCAGCTTGTCGTATCGATTGGCTGATTTGACCATTGCCGGTGCAAATATGGCTATTGCAAAAGGTAGTACCATAATTGTATTGGCAGTGAGCAACGCGACTATAGCCCACAGCTTGTAGTCACCCCCGATATTTCTAGCTAACAAAAAGAAACCAATTCCAAGAACCAGTGAGGGGACAGCCAGATAGAGCGTAGAGGAAAAGCTTAGTAACCGCAGCGTGATACGTGACAGTTTAAATCCACCCAGTCGTTGCTCAATAGCGAGTGTGGTGTAGGCTATCGCCAGTGCGATACTGGACACCAGTACAATTCCCGTTGATACCAGGGCAATTAGTACACTGGTGATCAAAGCCATTTGGAAAGTTTTCTGACCGAGCAATGCTGAGAAATCAGCGGTGATACCGTCGATCATCACTGCCAATAACGGCAGTAAGAAAAAAACGCCAAATACAATAATTATTGTCCACTGGATGCCTTTTGTGAGTAAACGGTTTTGATTCACCGGGCGGCGATGCTGGTTGCCGGAAATCAGCATTGTGTTGTTTCGAAAGCCGGCACTGACGATGACCAGTACGCCGCAGATGGCGAGTTGTGCAAGCGCTAATCCGAGGGCTCTGCCAAGATCAAAATCCAGTTTGATCGCTTCGTAGATCGAAACCTCCAGCGTGTTGTACTTGGGTGTGCCCCCGAGCGTTAGAACTATGGCAAACGAGGTAAAACATAGCAGAAATATTGTGGTTGTAAGCGTAGCGAGGCTACTGCTGACCGCGGGTAATTCAATCAGTTTAAAACGTTGCCAGCTGTTCAGTCCCAGGCTTTGCGCCAATTTTAATTGTTCAGCGGGAATTGATTCAAAGCGATGCAGAATACTGCGTGCAGCGAAAGATATATTGAAGTAACAATGGGCAATCAGAATTCCACCGAGCCCATAGATAAAAGGATCAATTATTTGCAACTGCGCCACTTGCAGTCCGCTATTCAGCCAGCCTGAACGACCCAGAACCGTGACCAGTCCAAGTACAACCACAAGCGTAGGTAAAACCAGCGCGGACGATAACAATGCGATATAAATTTTACGTCCGGCAAATGAAGACTGATGGCTCAGTGCCCAGGCGAGAGCTACACCCAGCGTGACCGACAATAAGGCGGATAGTGTGGCCTGAAGTGTGGTCCAGCCTAATGTTTTAAAGAATCGCGGTCCCAGTGTCAGTGAGTTTCCTGTGGGTTGTATCGCGAGTTGATAGAACAGACCAATCGCCAGTGCCAGTAATGACCCGGCGATCATAAGCCCCGGAAGGGCCATGCTCACCTGTCGCTTGTGGTCAGTCATGATCCAGGTGCATGGTCCGTTGTGGTGAAATGATGATAAGGCCGGGGGGCTGGCCCCGGCATGTTACTCATAAAAATACTGCAAACTCTGTCCTACTGGCCGAGTATTTCAACCCACTGATCAATCCATTGCTGCCGACTTTTTTCAACATCAACACCGTTAATCAGCAGGGTGTTATCGGGCAGATGCAGAGATTCAAAACCGTCAGGCAAGCCTGCGGCAGTTTTGGTTGCGGGGTATACCCAGTTAGTGGTGGGGATAATATCCTGAACGGTGTCACTGAGCATGAATTGCATAAATTCTTTTGCAAGGGGGATGTTCTTTGAAGTTTCGAGAATAGATGCTACCTCGATTTGCAGGTAATGGCCTTCCTTGAACTGTGCGGAGTCAAACCGGGAGTCCTCTTCTGCGATCAGGTGATAGGCCGGAGATGTGGTGTATGAAAGAACCATGTCTGCTTCATCTTTCAGGAATAATCCATAGGCATCTGACCAGCCTTTTGTGACGGTCACTATTTTGGGGGCCAGGCCCTGCCAGATCTCTGCAGCCCGACCACCGTAGGCTTCCTGTATCCAGAGCAACAAGCCTAGTCCTGGTGTGCTTGATCGTGGATCTTGTATAACGATTTTAAAATCTTCCGGAGTATTGATCAGCGCTTCAAAAGAATCCGGTGCATCACTGACTTTTTCTTTGTTGTAGACGAAAGCAAAGTAACTAAAATCAAATGGCAGAAATGTTTTATCGGACCAGTCACCAGTAGGCAAAGCAAGTGTACTGGTGTCTGCCCCGTGTTCGATAAACAGTCCGGTCTCGCGGGCTGCTTCAGCGATGTTTGTATCCAGTCCAAGCAGTATATCTGCGGGTGTTTGCGGGCCTTCCAGTTGAATTTTACGCAACGCCCCAATGGAAGAGTCTGCAGCGATAAACTGAATATCGCAATTGCAGGTTTCTTCGAAGGCAGCTTCAATACCCGGTGCCGGGCCCCACTCCGCGGCGAAAGCGTCGTAGGTATAGATTGTTAAAACAGATTTAGTTTGCTGGCTTTCAATTTGTACGGCGTTGGGAAATTTGGAAACTAAAGCGGCTATAATTGCAGCGAGTAGTGCTACAACCAGGGTTCCTCGAAAAAATGTTGCTATCACAAGTTTGCATCCTGTAGAAAAGGCGGCAGGTTGTGGCGAGAAGGCAGGAGACAGCAGCGATGGTCAGTTGTCTCACTTCCTACGCCAGCATTACCTGGATCAGGTTCTATGGGTGTTTCTCAGCGACTATGATGTCGCACCCCAGCGAGTTAAGCTGACATGATATAGCAAATAATCCGGAAATCCCACATCCATGCCAGACGGCCCTGCCAATATTGATCACACACTGACCTTCAACACGCCGGTTTTACTGGTCGGTGGTGCCGGTGTGAGCGAGGCCTCCCTGAAGTCTGATGTTTTCAGCGGCTGGCCAATTATTGCTGCCGACGGAGGGGCGAATATCTTGCGTGAACTGGATATCCTGCCCACTGCGGTCATTGGCGATCTGGACTCATTGACTGACTTTAATTATTGGCAGGCTAAAACCCGGGTGGTCAAAATATCCGAACAAGACACAACAGACTTTGAGAAGTGTCTTTATACCGTAAAAGCCCCTCTCGTGGTGGCTCTCGGATTTACCGGGCGTCGCTTCGATCACACGCTGGTGACACTGCATTTACTGCAAAGATATTCCCCGACGGTGAAGCTGGTATTGCTCACTGACTATGATGTGTGCTTTGCAGTAAGCGGCAATTTGGAACTCCGGCTTCCAGTCGGTAGACGATTTTCACTGTATCCGCTTAGTCGCAGTGTTTTTACCAAATCGATCGGGCTTGAGTATCCGTTAGATGGATTGGTGCTGGAGCAGGGACAGTTGATTGGGACCTCAAACCGGGTTGCTGACACTACACTGACTATTGAAGCCGAACCAGGTGGAGTTTATACAGTTATTACCGAGCGGCAGTTGTTAGCAAACATTATTGATCAGCTGATCTGACTGGAGCGTTCAAAACAGGTTTATGGTTGTTGAAGTTGGAGAGTGAATCGTTACGGCCAGCGTTTTCCAGCCGCTTATAGCTCCTGATTTTAGTCACGGCGTACTTTCGCAGGGGGTCGTAAGCCGCCAGGCGCACGTACAATCGAAGTCGCTAAACACCCAGAGACTTGATAAATCAGTTCGGCTGCATGAGCTAATGTTTTATAAATTTATAGGCGTCCGATTTTTCGTATTGAAGTACTTTTCCAAAGGCTATCCGGTAAATAAGCCGATAAAGAACGCAAAGCGACATCGCATCGCCAGAGCGTAATTTCCTAGCCTTTTTTCCTGAGGCACTCATCCCACACATCGTATAGTACCATTAGCATGACGATCACCGTGATCACAATAAAAGGAAGGCCGCCCTCGAACCCTGCAAATCCAGTGGCAATACTATGAGCCAGGCCGCCGACAAATATGCTGAACAGAAAAAAACCAATGACGGCGGTGGTGAGTCGGATAGTTGATGACGTTTTGTTTGATTCATTTTGCATATCATGCATCCGTAGTTTGCACAGGTTCATCATCACGCAAGTGTTGTAGTAACCAGCGTGCACTGCGTAGTAGTCGATTGTCTTCGTTGTAAGCGCCGACCAGCTGTACGCCGATCGGTAGGTTGTTTGCGCCGTTTAGCAGGGGCATTGTCAGGGTAGGTAGTCCGCAAAGCGTCCACACTGTGCAGCAAATGGGGTCGCCGGTGCCGTTGTCGAATTCAGGGGGTTCCCCTATGGCTGAAGGGGTCACAATGGCATCGTAGTCATTAAAAAATTCACTGAACCAGGCAATAGAGGCTTGTCGAATTTCCAGTGCCTCTTGATACGCTGCGGCGTCCCGATGGCTGGCCGATTCCATCGCAGCTTTTGCAGTGTCGCTCAGCAGGTCCCAGTGGTTTTCACGTTCTTTTTCCAGGCTCCGGTAAATCTCGTAATCGTAAATCACTTTATGGCAGGCCGGCAGCGCCGCGAAAGACTGTGGGGCATCCACGCGTTCCAGTTGGCCATCCATCGCAGATAACAGCTCTTCAAATGCTTCCACAGTATCCGGGCTGTAGCGGTCGGCCCAGGGCAGATCGAACCAGATAAAGTTTGGTTCAATGGGAGCTTCAGAAAGATAGCCTTCCAGCATTCCAGGACGTGGTTTCAGATAGCTGGCAGAATCGTTTTTATCGTAGCCACCAATGCAGTCGCAAAGTAGCGCCAGATCTCCAATATCTCTGGAGAAAACACCAACATGATCCAGATGTTGCGAAGTTTGCAGTACACCGTGTCGGGAAACGATACCACGTGATGGCTTATACCCGTAGACACCGCAAAATGATGCCGGCCTTACCACCGAGCCATTGGTTTGTGATCCCAGTGCCAGAGGTATATGACCTGCTGCTACTGCTGCTGCAGAGCCACTCGATGATCCGCCGGGGCTATAGTCCGGATTGTGCGGATTACGAGTCTTTGCCGGGTGCATATAGGCGAACTCGGTAGAGACTGTTTTGCCTATTATTATTGCACCGGCCTCCTTGAGTTTATCGACTACGGTTGCATTGGAATCCGGTTGGTGTGATTTATAGATCGGACTACCGTATTCAGTGGGCATGTCATCGGTATCAAAAATATCTTTTAATCCAACCGGTATGCCATGCAATGCGCCCAGTGGCTGACCGTGCCGACGAATGTCGTCAAGCGTTGCTGCTTGTTGCAGTGCATTTTCTTTGTCCAGATATTTCCAGGCAGCCAGAGTGGGTTCAGTTGCCTCGATACATGCGAAGCAACTCTCTACCATTTGCACGGCTGTTAATCTGCCTTCTGCAATTAACGCCACACATTCACGGATCGATAGATTGTCCATGGTAGTTATGGAATGTACTCACCGAATAAGCGGTCAGGTAACCACAGCGCTATACCGGGGAATAAATACATCAACACCATACAGAAAATGACAATGCCCAGGTACGGCATGATGCCTTTGAAAATCTGCATCAGTTCTATTTGGTCTTTCAGTACCCCCTTCAAATAATAGGCGGACATCGCCATTGGTGGTGTCAGGAACGAGGTTTGAAGGTTTAGCGCCACCAGCATCGCAAAAAAGTAAGGGTTAACGCCAAAAGTGTCGAGCATCGGTAAAAAGATAGGGACGAAGATTATCAGGATCTCTGACCACTCTAAGGGCCAGCCCAACAGAAAGATAATTAGCTGAACCATGACCAGGAATTGCCACGGTTGCAGTTCCAGCGCCAGCACCCAGTGTTCAATGACATCGTGACCACCAAGGTAGGAAAACACCGACGCGAAGGTCCATGAACCGACAAACATCCAGCACACCATTGCGGTTGCTTTGGCGGTCAGGAAAACTGATTCTTTTAATTTGGTCCAGGTCAGAGAGCGGTACAGAGCAGCGAGAACCAGCCCGCCAAGCGCGCCCATCGCCGCGGCTTCTGCGGGAGTGGCCAGTCCACCGAGTATAGACCCCAGTACCAGCATAATCAGAATGGTTAGGGGCACAAATGAGATTAACAACTGCCAGTAGATTTGACCACGTGTCAACGTTTGATCGATGGTTGGTTTCGGGGCGATGGACGGGTTTAACCAGACTCTGAAGATCACGTAAATTATGTACATGCTGGCAAGCAGCAGTCCTGGAAAAACGGCCGCCGCGTATAAGCGCAGGGGTGATAATTCTGCTATCGCTGCATAGACAATAAGCATGATCGATGGTGGAATCAATATACCCAGTGTGCCGCCGGCACAAATAACACCAGAGCTGAAATCTTTTCGATAATTGGCGTCTGTCATGGCCGGGAAAGCCAGTAAGCCCATCAGTGTTACCACCGCGCCAACAATCCCGCTCGCGGTTGAGAACACCGCGCAGGTGATGAGGGCCGCGATCGCCATCGAACCCGGTAGATTTCTGGCCGCAAGCTGGAGCGATGAAAACAATCGGTTGACGATATTTGCACGTTCAACCACATAGCCCATGAACAGAAATAGCGGGATGGCGACCAGCGTATCGTTCTCCATCACGGAGTAGGTGTTCTGATTCAGCAGATAAAATATGTTGTTATTGAATATATCGCCGACTGATTCTATCGGGCCGGAGAAATAGGCGTAGTAGCCAAAGCCAACGCCCATCGCCAGCAATGTGAAGGCGATCGGGAAACCCAATAACACCAACACGATAAACAACGACAACATTAAAATGGCGACTTCTGGATTCGTCATGTTCTTGCTCTTTTGGCGGCTATCTGG
>CAZNOB010000183.1:7653-10245 GCA_964574535.1 uncultured Granulosicoccaceae bacterium
TGGCGGCTATCTGGTGGCTATCAATAAAGGTGTGATTGACTATTTTTGTTCGATAACAGGGTCTGCGATTAACGCATCTTCTGTCTCGCGAACGTCGTCAAGTCTTGGCATCCAGACCCCTGTTCTGATTGCCCGCCAACACCGCACTAACTCTGACAGGCCCTGTAGTAACAACAGGCCGGCCGCGAGTGGAATGAGGGTTTTGAAAAAATAAACCTGAATTCGTGCCGGACTGTTCCAGCTCACTTCTTTGTATCGCCATGAGTCCTGGGCGATCTCCATGCCGAACCAGAACAGCGCCAGCATGCCCGGGAAAAAGAAGATTAGATATAAGAGAAAATCAATAGATGCCTGCATTCGGATCGGGAATAAACGGTACAGCACATCGCCACGTACATGGGTGTCCTGTGCCAGTGCGTAAGCGCCAGCCATCATAAACAGGGCGCCGTACATTTGCACCATCATATCGAACGCCCAAACTGTCGGTTTGTTTAGGATGTAGCGAACAAAAACTTCGTAAGAAACAGAGAGTGTTAAAACCAGGATGCACCAACCGAACGCACGCCCGACCCAGACGCTCAAACTTTCGATGGCGTAGACAAATTTGCTGCTCTTCACACCTGCTCCCGAGTGAGTAGTGAGTAGATAGATTTCATAAAAGTACGGGAGCCATACTGGCTCCCGTTTTTATTGCAGAGAACGGGCAAATCAGAGTTGCCCGATAGAATCAACCAAAGTGGTGCTTATACGCCAGTTTGTAGTCAGGCTGATTCAGGTTCAGGTAGTTCATGACATCCTTTGCATAGGCTTTCTGAGAGTCGATAACCTTGGCGAAGAATGGATCCTGACCAGAAATACGTTCTACTACGATATCCCAGGCTTTGAGCTGTTCTGCCATCACAGAGTCAGGTGTGCGATAGACGTTGACGCCTTGCTCGTCACGAAGCGTAACCAGATCTTCTGCATAACGCTTGGTGTTGTTCCAGTAGAAGTTGGAGTTTTCAGCTTCTGAAGCGTATTTCAGAATGGCTTGCAGTTCAGCAGGCAGCGCATCGTACTTTTTCTTGTTGAAGGTGACTTCGAAGAATTCCTGTGACTGGTGGAAGCTTGCCAGGTGGTAGTGCTTTGAAACATCCTGCATACCAAAATCACGATCAGACGTGGGATTGTTGAATTCCGCAGCGTCGATGAGGCCGGATTTCATTGCCGGCTGAATTTCTCCGCCCGGTAGCTGAACGACGGACATGCCCATTTCCAGCAGTACATCGGCTGCCAGACCAACAGTACGATACTTCAGGCCTTTCATTTGACTTGCGTCTTTGATCTCTTCTTTAAACCAGCCCAGTGGCTGTGCAGGCATGGCGCTGTTAAAGAAACTGACGACGTTGAGACCCAGAGAGCCCATCAGTTCATCGAATAGCTCCTGACCGCCACCATAGTGCAACCATCCCAGAACTTCCTGACTTGACCATCCGAAGCATGGGCCGGTGCCGAACAAAGAGGCGGCTTGTGACTTTGAATACCAGTAAGCAGGCACATAGTGAGCGGCATCAAGAACACCGCGGTGTACTGCGTCCTGCATTTGACTGGTTTTAACTACCGAATTTACTGGCAGAAGTTCTATCTGCAATGCATCGCCGGCCATCGCGTTAACGCGATCAACGTAAGACTTTGCATTTTCCAAAAATATTCCACCACCCCAGGCGGCTTGCATTTTCAGTGTGACGGGTGCTGCTTTAACAATAGCAGGTGCCGCCAGAGTGCCCGCAGCGGTTGCTGTAGCAGCAAGTGCAGAGCCTTTAAGAAACTTACGACGGTTTACGGTTTCGGTCATGCTTTTCCTCTCGTGAGAATTATCCCAGTGGTTAAAACGAAGTTTCAGGCAGGGGTACGACCTGAAACCGGATGTGTGATTATTTACGGTTGTCTTTTGTCAAAAAAGTTCAACAAATACCGATGCAATAACGTCTCGAATGTACCATTTTAGAATGCAGATAACTAGGATAAAGCGGTGGGTTTAGTCATTGTGATATCGCTCAACACTGACGTATCCCGCCGGGCTGAGTGATGTCAGCCTGGAGTTTCATCTTGGGTTTTTTAATAAGTTATTGATTATAATGAGTTAAACCAGTTTGTCATGAGGTGTGGATCCGGCAAAAAAAGCATCCAGATTATCCAGCGCGCGAAACCCCATTGCATCTCTGGTCTCTGCCGTTGCACTGCCGATATGTGGCAGGGTGAAAATATTCTGGTGTTTAGCGAATGCAGGATTGCCAACCGGTTCCGTCTGAAAACAATCAATGCCTGCAGCAGATAATTTTCCTGTTTCAATGGCATCAATTAAAGATGACTCATCTACCAGAGCTCCACGTGCAGTGTTGACCAGTATTGCACCGTCAGGCAACAGTGCGAGAGTCTCGCTATTGATCAGTCCTGCGGTGGTCTCGGTCGCTGGGCAATGCAGAGACAAGTAGTCCGAGACACCGAGCAGGGACTCGATGGTGTCGTGATAGATGGCATTGCATTCCAGATGTTCTGGTAAACGTGTACGGTTGTGATAATGCACCGTCATGTCAAATCCCCGTCCGCGCT
>CAZNOB010000184.1:0-10208 GCA_964574535.1 uncultured Granulosicoccaceae bacterium
AATGGTATGTGGCCCGGCTCCGGCAATGCTAAATTCAATGACGTCGGCACCCGGGCTGGCGTTCGCATCAAGGATCGCCTGTCGCAGAGAGCCGGGGTCGGAATCACTGGTGTTGGTAACGGTGATAGTAGCAAGTGTGCTCTGCCAGGCCTGTTGCGCTGCGGCGGTGAAGGCTACATCGGTGGTGACATCCCCGTGTTCATATTCCAGATCCCAATCACCGCCGAGCTCTGTATGGCCGGTGAGATCGTCACTGGCAGCAACATCGGTGTCGCTGGTCATTGCGATAATATCGATCAACTGACGGCCAGACTCAGTGCTGGCAAGGTCACAGCCGTAGATCAGCAGATCCGCATCGCTGTCCATGGACTGCCCCCACGCCCAGACATCTGCCATGTATTCATCTACGGTATCTAGATCGAGCCGGGTACTTCCCAGTTGTATACCGTTACCGTCACCGTGACTCAGCAAATGAATGGCATCGACACCGGTAACCTCGGCCAGAGCATCAGTTATTTGGTCCGGACCGTCAGTCTCTGCGTCCAGCCAGACCACCCGCCACTCAATATTTGACTCGTTTGAGTTTTGCAGGCCAGCCAGTAACGTTGCTGCATCGTCGACGCCCGGGTCGACAAATACATAGTGGACGGAATGATCAAGGTGGACTGGATTAACATTGAATTCATCGTCAGGGCTGGACTCTGCCTCTTCGAGCGGCGACGGTGAGAGCAGGGTGGCTCCATTGTGTTCAGTTGTTGATGTTGCAGGGTTAGCCGTTTTGTCAGCAACAATGTCAAAAGACGGTTCACTTATCAGAGGGCTTTCTGACAGTGATTTACTCTGCGGTGAGTCCGCTACAAGTTGGGTAACCTGTTTTTTGTGATCAGTCGGTAGTTCAGAAAACTGTTCTTTTGCGGCCGGTACTGATTTCAAATCAGAGTGATCTGAGTCAGATGATCCGTGCGCCGTGTGATCAATAGTCGACGGGCGAAGCAGAGTCGAGTTATCCGTAGTTCCTGAATTGGCAGGAGAAAGATTTGAATAAGTTTCGGGGGCCGTAACAGGCGTTACCCTGGTATCCGATTCCTTTGCCTGGTGTGATTGACTGTCTGTTGTGCGTGTCGCAAGAGGTGTTTCTATCTCAGTCTTATAGTCCTCATGCGCAGCCACAGCCGGGTCAACAGAAAACAAGTCCGCCGAAAACAGGATCCGAGGCTCAAGTGTTTCGATAACAAAAGCGGGATTTCGTTTTTTGTCCTTTTTTAGAGCCATAAACACCCTGACACTGAACAGTTTGATCTATTCAGAATGAAAAATACGTCCCTTGCCCTGGATCTAATCGAAGTTTGATCGAGCAGAATCTGTGTAAATAACTCACATTAAGATTCTGCGGCAACGGGTTGTATTCCTTTATAAAAAAATTTCATAGTCAGGGCGCTGTACTGCAGCCAGTTCTCAATAGACCGATTCTCTTGAAAATCACGTTACTGGTTTGAATGGCTGCTCGTAAGATATTGAATTTGTTGTCTTTCAACGGGTGGTTTGCTTATAGGTATGACTTGCAAAGTTTGAACCAGTGAAGGATTGCCCTGATAGGCAGGCCAGCTTTTGGTCAAATAGCATTGCATCTACTGGTCTGACAATTCAGAATGACGGTGGAATTAAAAATTTTATTCACAGGACGCGCCGGGTTTACCCTTGCGTTGCAATGTAAAGAGGAACTGACCAAATGAAGGTCGATTTAAAGTTTACCGTTCTAGCGGCAGCAACTGCCTTTCTAATAAGCGGCTGTCTTGCAACCGCACCCAAGCTGGGCGGATCGACGGGTAACGCAGTCACCGGTAGCGCCGGTGGGGCATCCGCTGAAGGCCAAAGTGCAGCGTTGGAAAGTTGTGATTCGACACTTGGTACTATGGCTCTCTTTGAAGATACCTCGCGTCCCTGGTGGAACCGTTATTACAGTACGTTTCCTCAACTGGGGAGCACGCTCCCGGTATTGCGATTAATGATTCAGCAATCCAATTGCTTTGTTGTTGTTGAGAGAGGCGCTGCCCTGAAGGCGATAAACACAGAACGTGACCTGGCTAACAGTGGAGAATTGCGCGAGAACAGTAACTTCGGGGCCGGGCAGTTGGTATCTGCAGATTACACTATGTCACCGTCGGTGCAGTTTTCCGAAAAAGGTACAGGTAAGCTGGGAGGAGCGCTTGCCGGGCGTCTGCTAGGCAGTGTTGGTTCAGCCATTGCCGGGGGGCTCAGTAGTAACGAGGCGTCAACCACTCTACTGTTAATTGATAATCGCAGCGGTGTTCAGGTCTCTGCAGCTACCGGTAATGCCAAGAATTTCGATATTAGCTTATTTGGCGGTGTTTTTGCCGGCGGCTTTGCAGGTGCTGGTGGCTATAGCAAAACTCCAGAGGGAAAAATTGTAACAGCGTCATTTGCCGATTCTTACAATCAAATGGTTAAGGCGTTACGATCATACAGAGCCCAGCAAGTAGATGGCGGCTTGGGCACTGGCGGTAAGCTGCAGGTTCAGTAAGCTAGTCTGGCATCTGCTGCTGTTTTCAGCAGCAGATGCCAAACATTAACGCGGTATACAAATAGTGCACTTCTGCTGCCATATTGCACAGATGCAACCTGCCTTTAGCACGCTGCCACTTGTGTGAGCCCAACCCGGTTGGGCAAAACCAGCCCCGATACAACAAAACATGACCAATCAAGCACGAATTCGCTGATTGGTGGTCGTCTCCCAACAAGCGCAATACAAAATCTGTAGCAGCTCTCTTCGACAAAACACCGGGGATCCCACGCCGGAAAATCACCTCACTGGTGATTTTGCCACGATTTGACGTCCCACGCTTTCCAAAAAAACGACTAGTCTGTAGACTGCGCTGCCCTGCTTGTCTTCCTCCCGGATGCTTCTTGATTTCCACTGCAAATATCACCATGCAATTTGGCGCTGAGCCATTGTTCGAAAATATCTCTGCCAAATTCGATCGAGGTAACCGCTACGGTCTGATCGGTGCGAATGGCTGTGGCAAATCCACACTCATGAAGATAATGAGCGGTGAACTGGAACCATCGTCCGGCAATGTGTCTATTGCTCCGGGCGCTAAAATGGGGACTCTCAGTCAGGATCAGTTTGCCTTTGAAAAGTACAGTGTCATTGATACGGTGATAATGGGTGACAAAGAACTGTGGGCAGTCAAGTGTGAGCGCGAACGGATCTACGGCTTGCCAGAAATGTCTGACGCCAATGGGATAAAGGTAGGTAATCTGGAAGCAGAATTCGCCGAAATGGATGGCTACACGGCGGAGAGTCGTGCGGGTGATATTCTACTAAATGCCGGTATCGAAGAGGAGCTGCATTTTGGTTTGATGAGTGAGGTCGCGCCGGGTCGTAAGCTACGAGTGTTACTGGCTCAGGCGTTGTTTGCAAACCCCGATATACTGCTTCTGGATGAACCCACCAATAACCTGGATATTGATACCATTGGCTGGCTACACACCGAGCTCAATAAACGCACCTGCACCATGGTAATCATATCGCATGACAGGCATTTTCTGAATTCTGTCTGCACCCATATGGCCGATATAGATTATGGGGAACTTCGAATCTATCCTGGTAATTATGAGTACTTTCTCGCACAGTCAAGTCTGATTCGTGAGCAGTTGCTTTCAGGGAATAGCAGAAAGGCTGCCGAAATCGAAGAGTTACAGGACTTCGTTAACCGTTTTGGCGCAAACGCCTCAAAAGCAAAGCAGGCAAGTTCCCGTGCAAAGAAGATGGATAAAATCAAGCTTGATGAGGTGAAGTCCTCAAGCAGAATGACACCACTGCTTCGTTTTACTCAGCACAGGAAGTTACACCGCAATGCTCTGGTGCTGGAAAAACTGTCACACGGTTTTAATGGAGAGACGCTATTTACCAGCAATGATGTCATCCTTGACGCAGGCACTCGCTGGGCAGTACTTGGCGACAACGGAATGGGTAAAACTACTTTTCTACGGTGTCTGCTGGCGCAACTCACGCCAAACAGTGGGCATTTTAAGTGGTCTGAAAATGCAGTAGTCGGGTACTGCCCGCAAGATAACACGCAGGACTTTGACTGCGATTTAACCTTGTTTGACTGGCTGGGACAATGGCGTACCGCGAAACATGATGATCTGATGGTACGTGGCTTACTGGGACGCCTGTTGTTTACCGAAGACGACTTCCTGAAAAAAGCCAGGGTTTGCTCTGGAGGTGAAAAGAATCGCCTGATATTCGGGAAACTAATGATGCAGGAAACCAATGTACTTATACTGGATGAGCCAACCAATCACATGGATATGGAAGCAATAGAAGCATTGAATAACGCCTTAAAGAGTTATGAAGGCACTTTAATATTTGTCAGTCATGATCGAGAGTTTGTCTCTACACTGGCCAATCGTATCCTTGAGATCAAAGATAAAAAAATGACAGCTTTCGAGGGGACCTATAACGAATATCGACACAGCAGGGGGTTAGCGTGAGCAAGGAAGAGCTCCACAGAAACAATCCGCTACAAGGCGTTGGCCTAAAAGCAATTTTAGAAGAGCTGGTCACCTATTATGGTTTTGACATTCTCTATGCCTACCTTCACATGAACTGCTTCAAGACAAACCCCAGTATTGCTGCCAGCGCAAAATTTCTAAAGAAAACAGACTGGGCTCGTGAGAAAGTAGAGTTATTCTATTTGTATCAGTATAAAAACCTGCCGAAAGTGTCGTCAGAGCAATTTAACGTAGCCCCCAGGGAACGCATTGTTCCAGAGCATCATAAACCAGGTTCTCCCGCTGCTTTGAGTATTGTACAGGGGAAACAACTACACCATAAGCGCGTAAAAAACGTAGCCAACCGAAACAGCTACAGCACTGATCGTAATGGGGCTAGCCGGGTTCATAGCGATAGAGAAAATTCCCGGTTGGCAAGTCCCGCTGGTAAAGTTTTCGATAAAAGGCCTGGCCATTATGAGACGGCGGATAAAAAACCGACTCAGTCGAAGCATTACTTAAGTCACAAGGCCGAACCCACCGCACCGGCTAATCCGTGGGGTAACTACAAAAAAAAGAAATGAGAATGATGCGCGCTGAATCGCATCGAGCTCAGGGTGACTAATTGTTGTAGTTCATCTAACTGCGAACGGACAGACATTTTTTTCAGCTGAAGAGTGCTGAGCGTATGCTAATACATCAATTAACTGTGATGCTTTAAAAGGCTTTTCCAGCAGTGGTGTACATGAGTAAAACTTTGCGAGTTCTTTATGCTCAGTGCTCCCGTCTGCACTGATAAAAACCATTGGTATTGTTGGCGTGTTCGGGTTATTCATTATTTGTTTGGCAATTGTAAAGCCTGTGCCATCGGGAAGATTTATATCGATTAAAGACACATCTGGCTTCCTGCTCACAATCATTGACATGGCTGACGCGACATCATCCGCAGTAATCAGATTGTATCCCATTGATTTGAGTCTTGTTTCAAGAGCTAAAGCCAAATTCCTGTTGTCCTCCACCAGAAGTACTTTCAACATAAGGTATGTCCTCCATGACTGTTTATTCCACAGGGTAGTTCTATATAGAACTGGCTACCAATGCCCAGCTCGCTTTCCACCCAAATCCTGCCTTTATGAAGTATTACGATCTCGCGCGCAATACTTAAACCTAAACCTAATCCAGCGCCTGAATAATCATGGCTTTCTTCGCCAATCTGGAAGAGTCGATTGAAAATGCTATCAATGTATTTTTCATCTATTCCACAGCCGGAGTCAGTGATGCCGAATTGAATAGTTAATCCATTATTAATTATTGTTAGTTTAATATTACCGCTGTCTGGTGTGCACTTAACCGCATTAGATAAAAGGTTAGAGAGAACTTGTATAATTCTATTGCCGTCTACATTGATCTCAAACTTTAAATTTCCTTTGGGTAGTTTCATAGTGATGTTTTTATCAGTAATTGCTCGTGCGCAAGACGCCATTGTGCGTTTTACTAAGCAATCAACACTAATGGTCTGCTTGCGTAGCACCACTTTACAAGCGTCCAACCTTGTCATCTCTAACAGATCATTGAAGTGCGAGGTTATCTGATCACAACTTGCCAATGCATAGTCGAGTGCTTCTGCTTGCTCATTCGTTATTTCACCCAGCACTTTATCACGCACCAGCGACACGAACTCACGATTGGCAGCAAGAGGGTTTTTCACTTCATGTGAAACTGTCTGATAGAACTCCCTTATTTCACGGCTTCTCTCATGCAGTGCATTATTTGCCTGTTCAAGTTCAACAGTTCGCTGACGAATTGATATTTCAAGTCTATGTTTAGCCAGCGCGTTCTTTATCGAGCGACCCAGTGATTCTTTTGTCACTAGCTGTTTGGGTAAAAAATCATACGCATTTGCTCTTAGAGCCTCCCCGGCAGCCGAGGCACTGGCATCTGCGGTTAATACTATGGCCGGTGGGGCAAAATCGTTGATCTCGGATTGAAGTTTGTGTAGAAAATCCGGTCCGTTGAGATCTGGCAAATTGAAATCAACTAGTAAAATATCATACCGCTTGACCTTACAAAAACTAAGCGCATCAGTAGAGTTGTCACATGTATCAATAATCGCGTTGTTGTACTTTTGCCTTACGTATCGAGAAACAAGATTGGCATATGCCATATCATCATCGACAATCAGAACGTTTTTGCTTGCCACAGCGGGATCGAAGTGAGGGCTAAATTTCGCTACTGAAATACTCAATCGACTTTCCCGACGTTCTCGTTTTTCGACTGAAAGAGAGTGACGACCTGGTATGGCTTTTTGGTGGATTCACCAGGTAATCGAACACAGGGAACTTGATCGTCGCCGATCCATTTTTTAAATTTTTTGGCAGCGACGGGATCTGAGCTGAAAATTGTACTTTGTGTTAATTCTTTCAGTTTGATCGCTGTTCTTGCTACCTTGGCATGGAAACCCATTACCTGTATTAGCTGTGGCTGCATATTATGTTCAACCAGTAAAACCTTCATATTCCATCCCCGATATTTTTATTATTGAAGGTTGAAGTCTTAAACAGCATCCATTGCTGTTCTGTTAAGCGCCAAAAACCTGCTGTATTTCACATTTCTGCACTTCACACGACCGTGGGTAACGGCCGCCGAATATTGTTCTTGAGTAACTCAGCCATGGTTATCTCTAGCGTTTTCCGAGTTGGAGGCACATCTGATGATTTGAGAACCGGATAACCCATGTCCGATTAAATGTAATCTAAAGATGAATCAGGTTTGGATGGTTACTTATCCTGCTGAAAAGACTGAAACAATGGCTATTGAAAAGCAGTAGTAATAAATTAATGCCCGCACACAATTTGCGGTGAGACTTCTATATGTATTTACCTCAAAAAAATGAAATAGCTCATTGTTTCAATTTTATTGTTGTTTGGCACCAGGGGTCATAATGCCGATCTGATTGACTGAAACCTCCATGACGGACAGGGGACAGAAGCCGTACAACACATCCAACAGTTGCATGCGACTCTTATGGGTTTACTAATAAGTGCAGTATTATCAGAGAAACATCAACAACTAGCGGAACGTTTTGATCCCATTGAGTGGCTGGTAAAAGGTCACAACAAAGAATTTACTAACACCATTGTTCAACATATCTACAGAACTCTTTAGAAATTCGTCACTTGCTTTCTCGGCTTCTAATATATTACCCCGAAAATAATTAATGAGAATGCACCGTCGGAGCGCATTTGAACCAGCAGAGGTGCTTCTGCATAAGCATTCATCCAAACTATTCATCAGTGTCTGATATCTAGTGTCGAGATATTTTCAGCAAAATACAAAAGTAGTCCAGTAAGTACAAGCAGACGAAAAACGCAAACCGATTGCTCTTGATCTACCCGCGTTTAATCAGTTTTGAGTGTGATCGTGGAAGTGGGTCGACGCGCCATGGATGGCGGTTTGCGCGACCCACTTCCATGGTCACTCTCAAAATGCCGCAGGCCCCAAAGGGCTGAATAGCCGCAAAAAGAATTTTTGCTTACATTTTTGGTTTTTTCAAAAATGAAGGCCCGGAAGGGATGACGTATTTTCCGCACCACAACACCCCGCACACCGCAGTGCGAACCCTCAACTCAAATTATTAATGAAATAACAAGAATATCGAGCAGTAAGATATTTTCACACCACATTTTTATCCTGCGTCAAATACTTACCAATATTTGCAAAAGGAAAAATTTGTTGTGGAATCAAAGAACAAGTGAGGTGCTGTCGATTTCCTGAAAAATCTAGCTTGCAGAGACTCGCGAAAAATTTTCCGGTTCTCGCTCAATGTGTCGATACCTGCAAAGCACCTCAAACTTTGAATGACTTATGACACATAGCAAAAAACCGGCAAAGCTTGCTTCAGTGGTATGTTCAGGGCTATTGCTGACGGTCGGTAGCTTTTCACTTGCCGATGGGGATGGACATCTCCACAGCTCAGATGAAAGCAATCCCACAAGCAATGTGTGGCCACCAGTGAAAAATGCTGTCACGTGGCCTTACCAGTCCAGAACTATCCAGGCCGCTGCGAACACACTGGGCCAACCGGCGATATTTGGTCAGTGGTCAGATGTGGTTAGCTGGCCCGTTATTGCTGTTCACGCTAATTTGTTGCCCAACGGGAAAGTGCTGGCCTGGGATGCTACGCCTGACGACTTCGATGATGACCCTCATACCACAGAAAACTATACCACCAGAGTGACCCTCTGGGACCCGCAGACCGATAAACATGTTTCAACCAACAACGACACCAATGCAGATCTTTTCTGCGCTGGATCTGCACATTTATGGGATGGCAGGATACTATTTGCGGGTGGCGACAGCGGCGTTAACGGCGAAAATGGTCCGTTATCCAACACCAGCATTTACGATTATATGACCAATAGCTGGCGACAGGTCACCGACATGGCAACTCCGCGCTGGTACTCTTCTGTTGCCGCACTTCCAAGTGGAGAGATGCTCACTTATGGCGGAACATACGAACCATCACCGATCGCTGAAGTCTTTCAATTTGACGAGACATGGCGATCTTTAGATATCACGCCGCCACCCTACGCATCCGTTGATCATCAGTGGCTGCAGGCGGTACCTGAAGGGGGGGTCATGTCTTTCGGGCCTCAGAACACATTAGTCACCATTAACACAGAAGGAGAGGGGACGCTCACTCCGGGCCCCGATCGAGACCAGTTCATCCAGCGCCACTACGGTAGTTACGCTATGTTTGATATTGGCAAAGTACTGGTGGCAGGAGGAAGCGATAATGTCACTCCCAGACCTTCTTTTTCATCCGCTGTCGTCATAGACACCAACACACAGCAAACGACCGACACTGGTTCTTTGGGTATAGGTCGCAATCAATTTGATCTAACTATACTGGCTGATGGATCCGTCATGGCGACTGGTGGAAATTCTGAAGGGGCTACTTTAGTCAGTCATGAGGGAAGCATTTACAGCCCTGAGATCTGGAACCCAAACACCGGACAATGGCGTTTCATGAATGATATGCAGATTAGCCGCCAATACCACTCAATCGCATTGTTGCTGCCAGATGGTCGTGTATTGTCAGCAGGTGGTGGATATTGTGGAGATTGCTCTGCTATTGGCTACGAAGAACAAAACGCCGAAATATTTTCTCCGCCGTATCTTTTTTCACAGGGGGATACACTGGCGAAGCGCCCAACTATAGTTACTGACACAACCTATATCGATTACGCAACACAATACGAATTTCAATCGGATCAGGCTGCCAATATTGCGAAGGTGCACTTGATCAAGCTTGGCGCGGTTACGCATTCGCAGGATCAGGATCAGCGGCTGGTGCCTTTACAATTTGAAATAGAAAACAACAATGTTCAGATTACAGGGCCGGATAGCAGATACATAGCGCCCCCGGGACACTATCTACTGTTTTTTGTTAACAACGATGGCGTACCCTCGATCGGAAAGATACTCAAGGTGGGCCAGCCGATGATTGAATCTGGAACCCGGGTATCGAACGCAGTCCGAAGCGGCGAAACCGAAACCTACCTTATAGAGGCATCGGAAAAAGACGCCGACTTACTGGTGGAATTGCAGGGAGTTGTGCCAGGCACCAGGCTAACGGTCACAGGCCAGGCCGACAATGACAGCGCTACAGCCAATTGTGAAGAAACTGC
>CAZNOB010000185.1:0-10203 GCA_964574535.1 uncultured Granulosicoccaceae bacterium
CATTAACGGTTTGTCGCAGAAGGGGTATGTAATTTTGACCGACCAGCTGCGATCTTGGGGAGAGAACTCGCTCCGTGACTTTCTTAGGTGCCGAGTACACAGAACGGTAAGTCGGGACTGTACATAATTCGGGTGAAGCACATTGTCGAATAAACGTTGCATTGCCTGAAGGTATTACTCTGGTCAATGGAGCAATTTTTTTCAGTAACTAAAATAGTGCTCATCCAGAAACAAGGGCGTAGCTAGAATCAATGAGGTGCGTGAGATTTTAGCGACTCCATGTGGGCGTTTAGTCACTCTAAAATAACTACATGTAATCGGTGAAAGATCGCGTGCAATCAGAGTTTCGCAGTAGCGCTTGTTTCTGGACGGGCACTAAATAGTACGTAGATCCTTGTTCGCCTGGTTAACGTATTTTTGGCGGCTGGTGACAAGTCGCCAGCGAGTTCCACCACACTGTCGCCATAACACTGCTGATCTTATACCTGCAAGTAAACACGCGCGAATACTGTTGGCGTGTGAGTCGTTTTTCAGGTAATCCTCATTGCCGTGCACAATGACTCGCGGGGACAATTCACTGATGTTGTTGCTGTAAATTTCTGCCAGTTGAGAAATAACCTTCGAGTCCAGCGTGTCATAGTGCATGCGCATTTTTTCGGCTTCTACCAGACCTCGTCGAATCCGATCCATTGCTTCAGATCCGTGTTGTAGCTTACTTTCAAGTTTAAGTAGTGTTAATGCATAGCGAGTAATCTGCATGTCCGGATTATTGTCAGATCCGGCAAGCTGCGAAACCAGGCGCTGGAAGCCGGTGCGAATATTTTGTTTGCCACCGAATACCGCCGGGACGTTTTCTGCGTTGAGTGCAAATAGCGATTCAAGGGCAATTCGCATCACGCCCTCATCATACTTCCCTTCGTTAGCAATTTTTTGTACCAGCTCTGTTGCTAAAAAAAGGCCTGCCAGGGCAATAGTTTGGTTTTCGAGAGACTGTGACATCTTAAAATGAATTGACTGCGTACTGGAAAGTTAGATTTTTATTGCGCATGTTCTATGATCGCTCCACCGAGACATTCGTCTCCATCGTAAAATACCACGGATTGGCCCGGCGTAATGGCTCTTACTGTGTTTTTAAATTCAACGCGTAGCTGATCATTGTCAAGCAGGTACGCGGTGCATTCCACGTCTTGTTGGCGGTAGCGTACTTTCGCGGTACATTTCAGGTCGTTCCCGGGTGTCTCTCTGATCCAGTGGGCTCGGCTGGCGTGCAGAGTATGCTTGTGCAGGGCAGGGTGATCATGACCCTGTACCACAACTAATTCGTTGGTTTCGACGTTCTTATCGCTAACATACCAGGGATCTGGTTTGTGGTCGGCGTTCCCGCCGATCCCTAACCCCTGTCTTTGACCAATGGTATAGAAGGCAATGCCGTTGTGTTTGCCGATTTGCTCTCCGCCATCAGTGATGATAGGACCGGTGCGGGTGGCAACGTACTCGCTAAGGAAGTCGCTAAATCGCCTTTCGCCGATAAAACAAATGCCGGTACTGTCTTTTTTATTGTGTACCTGCAGGCCAATATCCTGTGCAATTGCGCGCAGGTCAGCCTTCAGTAATTCACCGACCGGAAATCTTGCGTGTGACAGCTGGCTTTGGTCGAGGGTATGAAGAAAGTAGGATTGATCCTTGGCCGGGTCTGCGCCACGCAGCAGGCGCGATCTGCCTTGAGGGTCTTTGTCTGTGCGAACGTAGTGCCCGGTAGCGATGGTGTTCGCGCCAGAGATCTTTGCGTGATCCAGAAACGCGCGGAATTTTATTTCCTTATTGCACAGGATATCCGGGTTGGGTGTGCGTCCCGCATTGTATTCGTCAAGAAACTCGGAAAATACTTTTTGCCAGTATTCGGCAGAAAAATTGACGCTCTGCAGAGGAATACCCAGCTGGGTGCATACGCCCGAGGCATCCCGAAAGTCTTCAATGGCAGTACAATAATCGTCTTCGTCTTCTTCCCAGTTCTGCATGAACAAAGCGTTCAGGCTGACTTGAGGATCCTGTTGCAGCAACCACGCAGCAACGGATGAATCTACGCCACCGGACATCCCTATGACAACGTTTTCTTTACTGGTAGCGGGTACCTGGCTCATGAGTGAACTGTTCTATTGGCGTGCAACACATCAAGCGGGTAGCTAAACCCGGCAAGGTAATCTTTAACACAGTCCAGCACCAGTGGACTGCGCAGGTGACTGGCCCGAGCTGCTATTTCATCGGCAGTCATCCATCTGGTCCGAATAATTCCGTCGAGCAGAGGCTGTTGCGGATTGTGATCTGAAATACGGCCCACAAATGTAGAACGCAGATAGGTCCGCCCTTTTACCGGATGACGCCAGAGGTAGATCCCCAGCAAATATTCCGGTGTGAAGTGCCAGGCGGTTTCTTCCTGTACCTCTCTGACAACAGCGTCGATGAGAGACTCATTGTCCTCAAGATGGCCCGCGGGCTGGTTAAGGATAACTTGTCCGTCGATAGGCTCTTCAACCATTAGAAACTGATTGTCACGCACGATGACAGCGGCGACCGTTGCGTGCGGTTTCCATTGTTGCCCGGTGTCGGGTTTTATCCATCCGGATTGAGGGGCTGTATGCATAGACATCTTGCAGTGTTCTCCGCCGCCTGGTGAAACTACAGGTCAGGCCGGTGCGTTGAGTTGTTGTTTTAACTGAGACAGGGCAGCGACATCTTCATTGCGAATAGTTTCAGGGCTGCCGTAGACGCCATGGTTTGAGAAGAAATCAGCGTCCATAAACTCCAGAAATGCTTTTGCCTGCGGGGACAAAAATTTACCTCGCCTCAAAACAACGCCAAAACTTCGGTTCGGAAAGTATTTGTCGACCGGTATTTTCACCAGGCGCTCATGCCCGCGCAAACAGAAGCTGGTGACAATACTTATTCCCAGCCCAAGTTCGACGTAACGCTTTATCACCTCCCAGCCACCGACCTCAAGAACAACCTGACAGGATAAACCGTGTTTTTTAAATATCGCATCGATTTGGTTGAATGTGCTCAAGCTGCGTGGGGGTAAAATAAAACCGTGCGGGCTGATATCTGCGGGTGTGACAGATGCCTTCGATGCCAGCGGGTGATCCGTGGGCACGATAAGTATTGGCTCGTAGTTGTAGATGGGGTAGTAGATCAGGTCTTCCGGAATCTCATCCATTGCACCAATCGCAAAGTCGGCGGAATCATCTCGCATCATTGCCATTCCAGCCCGGCCGGTCACATTGTGCAGGCGAACAGTGATGTCGGGGTAGGTATCCATAAACCGCTTGGTCAGTTCAGGCAGGATGTACAAAAGTGTGGATTCACCTGCAGCAATATCAAGCGGGCCAGATGTCACCTCGCTGACCGCTGCTCCAAAGGTATCTGTCAGATTATCCATTCCCTCAACCAGCGGTTCCGCCATGTCCAGCAACAATTGTCCGGCCGGTGTTAGTTTGATGCGTGGACCGCGGCGTTCGAATAAAAGAGTCTGCAACTCTTTTTCCAGAGCCTGGATTTGCAGGGAGACCGAGGGTTGGCTGAGCTCAAGCCGGACTGCAGCCTTGGAAATACTGCCCGTTTTAGCGGTTTGACAGAATGCGCGTAATTGACGGTAGCGATTTTGATTGCTTGAGGCGATAGACATGCCGGTATTATAAGTGAGGCTAATGGCTCATGTAGTCATTATTAGTCTTCGATTGTGGTGTGGCGATTAAAACCACAATTGACCAAAGTGAATCAGTGGTTTGATTGCAGATCAGTAGTAAAATAACCACAATAGAGGTCCATAGAGGTCTCTCGTAGCCTATATCGACCATTTTTCGAGGTTTTTTTTCACAATCTTTCACAACAGCAACCTAAATCATGCTCGAAATGCCAATTCGGTGTTGTTTTTATGCAAATACCTCGTTAGGATTTACCCCACACACTGTGTCGCTAGAGATGCCCGTTGCAATGTGCTTCAGGCGCTCGCTGATGCTTTAGGCCTCGCGGCCTTATTTGTGGTTCAGAAAACATTTTGTGTGTGTGTGAGCCATCAATTGTAGCGCAGCCGTCCTGAACAGCGGCGCATTGTAAAAATAGAAATTTTTTCATAGATCAAAATCCTGACTGGAGAACAAATAATGAAATTGAATAAAATGACAGCGGCAATGGTTTTGGCGGGCGTAGCTGCTGCACCTATGGCGCAGGCAGACGTGACCCTTACAGGTCAGGTGGCAATCGGTATCATTGGTAGTGATCAAGACGACGTCGTAGATGACGCGGGCGTTACAATTGATGAGCCTGGTGATTTTGCAATTTTTGGTGATGATACAATTATCAATGTAAACGCCACTGAAGAACTCAGCAACGGTCTGACAGCCTATGGTAACTATCGTACTGACTTGGGTCTCGTTGGTGACGCTGCTACCGGTGATAACATTCACGTAGGAATCAGAGGCGATTTCGGCGACGTTCGTATAGGTGAAGTTCCTGATGCAACTGGTTTCGGTCAGGTTGCAGGTGATGTTGGTGGTGCACAGATCAGTTCTGATATCGACGGTGAAGACTTCGGTATTAGTTACACCGGTTCTTTTTCTGGTGCAACCATTGGTGTGAACTGGTCTCCTGCTGGCAGCAGCGATCGCATTGCAGCTGGTATCAAGTACAGTATTGCCGGTTTTGGTGTCGGGGCAGGTTGGGGTGATGACGACGAACTTGGAACCCTGTACTCACTTGGTGCAACTTATGATATCGCCGGTGCTTCAGTTGGTGTTGCTTATAAAGATTTCGACAATGAGCGTGAGACTTTCAGTGCGACCGCCGCTTATGGTTGGAACGACATATCATTGGGCGTCACGCTTGAAACTGAAGTTGGTGATGTTAACGAAGATGACGTAAGTGTTCGTTTTGATGCAGGCTATAACCTGGGTGCATCAACAAACATCAGCACTCGAGTCAACATATTCACCGACGACAGTGATGACGATGGTGATTTTATTGACTATCGTTTACTGCTGCAGAAAACATTCTAAGGTAGTTTTAACTGGTTGTTAGAAAGCCGGGGCATAGTAGCCCTGGCTTTTTTTGATAGATTTGCTGGTACCAGAGATCCAGGGAAGGTTCAAAACAACGCAAAGGATTTTAAAATAGTGGTATTTTAAGACCGATAGCTTTGCTATCGGTTTGTTTGTGTCTGTACCAAAAAATTATTAATTCAAACTTTGTAGTAATCTCTGTACCATGCGACAAACTTGGCGATGCCGTCTTCTACTGACGTTGAGGGCTTGTAGCCAACATCGTTAACCAGTTCGGTAACGTCCGCATAGGTATCAGGCACATCTCCGGGTTGAAGTGGCAGCAGGTTCCGCTCTGCTTTGATACCCAGGCAGTCTTCCAGTACTTCGATATAGCGCATTAAATTGACCGGCTCGCTGTTTCCGATATTGTACACACGGTAAGGGGCTGCGCTGGTCGCAGAATCCGGTGTGTCAGCATCCCATTGCGCGTTCGGGGCGGCAATGTTGTCAAGTGCCCGTATGACTCCCTCGACGATGTCATCGATATAGGTAAAGTCACGCTTGTGGTTGCCGTGATTGAATACGTCAATGGGTTCACCTGCGATTATTTTTCGAGTGAAAGTGATCATGGCCATATCAGGCCGGCCCCATGGGCCGTAAACCGTAAAAAACCTCAGGGCAGTGGTTGGAATACTGAAAAGGTGGCTGTATGTGTGTGCCATCAGTTCGTTTGACTTTTTAGTTGCGGCATACAGACTGACCGGGTGATCGACATGGTCATGCACAGAGAATGGCATTTTGGTATGCGCGCCATAAACCGAACTGGACGACGCGTACACCAGATGTTCAATTTCATGATGCCGACAATTTTCAAGAATATTCATGAAGCCGTATACATTGGAATCAATATACGCGTAGGGGTTTTCCAATGAGTAGCGAACACCGGCCTGGGCGGCTAAATTAACCACGCGATCCGGTTTGTGTTCGTTGAAAACCTTGTCCATTTCTTCTTTGTCTTCGATCGAGATCCTTTTTTCGATAAATCCTTCTCGCGATGTGAGCATGTCCAGACGCGCGAGTTTCAAAGAGGGGTCGTAGTAGTCATTGATGTTATCGATGCCAATTACCTCGTCTCCCCGGTCCAGCAATTGACCAGCCAAATTTGCGCCGATGAAGCCGGCCGTGCCAGTGACAAGTATTTTCATGTAGATTATCGATTCTTAAAAATGGTGGAGAGGGATGTCTGATTATAATCCCTGCGTCGTCGTTTGTAACGGCCGTAAATTTGGGAAATCCAGTGGCTGCCGGCGCATTCGCGCTTATGTATAGTCCCGCTTGAACGGACCGTCCTGGTCAGGTTTGTGTGTGGCGTTTGACATCAGTTCCCATGATGAACGAATACTAAATTTTGCGGCGCAACCTGGCAGTGTGCAAAATATATGCGCCGATTTCCTCTACTGATTTTTTTGTTGTATTAACGTAAGGAATATTAGATGAGCGGTACTTTGCTTCCGCCTGCGCTACTTCATATTGGCAGGTTTTTGCGGCGGCATAGGTGTCCCCGGCATACCGTTCCTGGCGAATTTGTTGCAGACGGAACGGATCAATAGTTAGCCCGAAGACTTTTTCCCGATAAGCTGCAATTGCCGGCGGCAGGTCGATGGTTTCCAGGTCGCTGTCTGTAAGCGGATAATTGGCCGCAAATATGCCAAACTGCAATGACAAATACAGGCAGGTGGGTGTTTTACCGGTGCGGGATGGGCCAATGACCACAACATCAGCACGAGCATAGTGGTCTGTCTCCATACCGTCGTCGGTTGTCATGGCGAAATTAACAGCACTCATTCGCGCCGCATATTGAGCAAAATCCAGCACACCGTGAGACTTGCCTACCGAATGTGAAGACTCTACTTCAAGTTCTTTCTCCAGCGGTTCGATAAAAGTGTCGAACAGGTCGAAAAAAACCACCGCTGAGGAAGAAATTTTTTCTCTGGCCTCATCATTCACCAGGGTGGCGAAAACCAGTGGCTTTACGCCGGTCTCCGCCGCAATGGAATTGAGCGTGTCAGCGGTGGCGCTGGCTTTTTCGATGGTGTCGACGAAGGGCATATTTTCGATATCGAACTGAACATTGGGAAACTGGCTGAGCAGACTGTGGCTCAGCGCCTCGGCGGTCAGTCCGGTTCGATCTGAAATGACAAAAGTGCGGCGTTTACGCATAGTGGTTTTTTTACCGGATGGTGTCTGTGGTTTGGCGGATACCTAATATAAGAAACACCTGGATTAGCCCGCCCGTATGGTGGGTGAATCTAAAAACGATTGTGTCCTATATAAGGTTAGACGAGAGTAATCACTTTGAACAATTATGTTATTTGGTTTGAGCAGCTGGGCATGGGCGATGTTCCGGTGGTTGGTGGAAAGAACGCATCCCTTGGCGAAATGATTAGCAATCTAGCGAGTGCCGGCATTAGTGTGCCGGGCGGGTTCGCGACGACCGCTGAAGCATTCCGGACTTTCCTCTCTCACAATAATCTGGACGATCGTATCAATGGCCTGTTGGTCGATTTTGATATCGAGGATGTTGACGAGTTGTCAAAGGTCGGTAGCCGAATTCGACAGATGGTATTGGATACCCCGTTTCCGGAAGCGTTGGAGTCCGCGGTTCGTGAAGCTTACGCCACCCTGCAGGAAGGTGGTGAAATTTCTGTCGCAGTGCGCTCATCGGCCACGGCTGAAGACTTGCCCGAGGCATCCTTCGCCGGTCAGCAGGAAACCTTCCTGAACGTTACCGGCATCGACGACGTATTGGTTCGTATCAAGGAGGTGTTCGCGTCGCTGTATAACGACCGCGCGATATCTTACCGGGTGCATCAGGGGTTTGATCATGCTGAGGTCGCCTTGTCAGCGGGTATTCAGCGTATGGTGCGCAGTGATATCGGTGCCAGTGGTGTGATGTTTTCAATCGATACGGAAACAGGGTTTGATGAAGTCGTTTTTATCACTTCATCATGGGGGCTGGGCGAATGTGTCGTACAGGGGTCTGTAAACCCTGATGAGTTTTATATCCATAAAGGCACATTGGCCAAAGGCAGGCCTGCTATCGTCAGGCGTAGCCGGGGCAGCAAGCTGATCAAGATGGTGTATGGCGAGACCGCAGCGGTAGACACTATCGACACGACTACTGAAGAGCAAGTGCAGTTTTCTCTGGACGATAATGACGTCCAGGCGCTTGCCACTATGGCAGTGACTATCGAAAAACATTACGGCCGACCCATGGATATTGAGTGGGGCAAAGATGGTGTTGATGGCAATTTGTATATATTGCAGGCACGTCCGGAGACCGTTGAATCCCGTAGTGATAAAAACGTTATTCGACGCTACGAACTTGATCAGGTTGCCTCAAAAGTGCTGGTAACGGGGCGCAGTATCGGACAGCGTATCGGTAAAGGTAAGGTGCGTAATATCCCGAGCCTTGATCAGTTATCGCGGGTTAAGGAAGGTGATGTGCTGGTCACCGATATGACAGATCCCGACTGGGAGCCCGTGATGAAGCGCGCTGCTGCGATTGTGACCAATCGCGGTGGTCGAACCTGCCATGCGGCCATTATCGCGCGTGAATTGGGCGTGCCCGCTGTCGTCGGTTGTAATAATGCAACCGAGTTACTGCAGGATGGGCTGGATGTGACGGTGTCTTGCGCCGAAGGTGATACCGGTAAAGTATACGAAGGCCAGCTGCAGTACAACGTGAACGAGATCTTACTGGATAAGCTACCGGATCTGCCATTCAAGATAACCATGAATGTCGGTAACCCGGAGCGTGCATTTGATTTCCGGCGCCTGCCTAACCATGGTGTAGGCTTGTTGCGGCTTGAATTCATGATCAGCAATACCATTGGCGTACATCCCAAGGCATTGTTGAACTACGAAATGATGGATGAAGCGTTACAGAAGCAGATCGCTGAAAGATATGCCGGTTATGAATCGCCGGTGGAGTTTTATGTTGAAAAACTGGTTGAAGGTGTCTCAACGCTGGCGACCGCGTTTTCGCCACACCCTGTCATTGTACGTTTAAGTGATTTTAAATCGAATGAGTACGCCAATATGATTGGCGGTGATGTCTTCGAACCAGATGAAGAAAACCCGATGATTGGTTTTCGTGGTGCCTCGCGTTATATCTCATCTTCCTTTCGTGAATGCTTCGAACTTGAATGCCGTGCCTTAAAGAAAGTCCGTGATGAAATGGACTTAACCAATGTGTGGATTATGATTCCTTTTGTCCGTACGTTGCAGGAAGCTGATGACGTTCTGGCTCTGTTAAAAGAGAATGGTCTGGAACGCGGTAAGAATGGGCTGAACATTGTGATGATGTGTGAGGTGCCAAGCAATGCCATTCTCGCAGAAGAATTTTTAGAAAAATTCGACGGATTTTCGATTGGTTCCAACGATTTAACACAGCTCACACTCGGCCTTGATCGTGACAGTGGATTGATAGCTCATCTGTTTGATGAGCGCGATCCGGCCGTTAAAAAAATGCTGTCATCGGCGATTGCAGCAGCCAATAAAGCAGATAAGTATGTGGGAATCTGCGGGCAGGGGCCGTCTGATCACCCCGATTTGGCGAAATGGTTGATGGAGCAGGGCATCTCCAGTGTGTCATTGAATCCCGATACGGTCGTTGAAACCTGGTTGTTTCTTGCAGGTCAGGAAGTCTAGCCTGGATTAGTCATAAGGCGACAAGTAAATGTTAGCGAAATGCTGAACTGACGGCAGCGACACTGACAGCCTTATCGAGGCTAGCCGTTGTTCTCTTCTGCCTGCCGGAAGTACTCGTCAGTGCGGCGTTTTATTTCTTCGTTGCTGAGCTTTTCCATCTCCTGCGAAATAATCCATATGTGGCCGTAGGGGTCAATCAATCTGCCTGACCGGTGTCCATAGAATTGATCTTCCACAGGCGCTTCCAGTTTAGCACCGGCGGTTTGCGCACGGCTGGCGGTGCCGTGTGCATCTTCCACTTTGAGGTTGATACGTACACTGGTGCCGCGAAGTGATTTAGGGCCTTTATTGCCGAACTTAGGCATTTCTTCCGATAGCATGATGGTACTGTCGTGAAGCTTAAGTTCGGTGTGGATGATATTTCCCTGGTTGTCTTCCAGTCGGGGCCCTGTTTCCA
>CAZNOB010000186.1:0-10177 GCA_964574535.1 uncultured Granulosicoccaceae bacterium
GCTAGCTGGCAGTGATGTGACTGGTGGTAATTTCCAGCGCCAACGGTTGGCAGATAAATAATTACAGGCAGATGCTTGAAAACTCGTTGACTTCGTGCGCGATCAAGAGTCCTATAGCTAATGTCTGCCGATTTCTCAAACAATTTACCAGCGAGTTCTCAAAACGCGTCTGACAAAACAGCCCTTGGTTTGATGTGCGCGATTGGCGCATGGTTTATGTTTTCACTTAACGATGTGGGGATCAAGTTCTTAAGCGGTGACTACGCGCTGCATCAAATTGTGTTGGTTCGATCGGTTGTTGCCATGGCATTGACTCTATTGATAATTATGCCACTTGAGGGCGGCTATCATTTAGTTAAAACCCGATTACTGAAAACTCACCTGGTACGGGGATTGTGCGTTGTTATCGCGAATATAGCCTTTTTTGTGGGTTTGGCTGTAATTAGCCTGCCAGAGGCCAGTGCGATTTTTTTCGTAGCGCCATTGTTTATCACTGTGTTTTCTGTGGTATTTCTTGGTGAGAAAGTAGGCTGGCATCGGTGGAGTGCAATCGCAGTCGGTTTTTTGGGAGTGGTAATAATGCTAAGGCCCGGCACTGAGGCATTTCGATTCGCTGCGTTATTGCCATTGTTTGCGGCGCTGTCCTATGCTTTTTTACAGGTCCTTACAAGGAAGATCGGTTTGCGTGAAAAAGCGTCGACCATGGCGTTTTACATACAGCTGGTATTCATAGTCGTTTGTATCGGCTTCGGGATAGTGTTTGGTGATGGTCGCTATGCTAATCCGGATAATGCTGCTTCGGATTTTCTATTTCGCTCCTGGCTACTGCCAGAAGGTATCGATTGGTTGATTATGATTGGACTGGGGGTGTCCAGTGGCATTGGCGGTTATCTGGTGAGCCAGGCATACCGACTTTGTGCCGCTGCCGTGGTCGCCCCGTTTGAATATCTGGCGTTATTGCTTGCGATTTTTTGGGGTATTACCTTGTGGGGAGAATGGCCAGATCTGGTGGCGTGGATCGGTATTGCATTAATTTTTGGCTCCGGGCTCTATGTGTTTTGGCGGGAAGTCGTGCTTGATCAGAAGTTTGTGATAAAACATCCGATGCCGCGAAACCGATAATAAATTAAACCTACTTACTCTGATTGTTGGGTGGCTTTATAAATGGCAAGACATGTAGGAAATGTCTCGCCAGAAAATTGGGAACAAAGGCAAGCACTTCACATCGTGGTGTGTCGGGTGTGAAAAATTAGTCAGATGTGTCGGTACCGGTATCCGGCTTTGCGGAATCGGACTTGTCTTCTTTGGGTGGCTCTACCCATGTGGCATTTTTAATGAGCTCACCAGTATTGGGTATCACCTGAACGCAGCGATCATCCCACAGTTGCAGCATGCGATAGTCTTTTTCATTCGTGACACGCACATTACCCAGGCCATTATCTTTAAGCCATTTTTGTACAGGTGGAATATGTTCCGGGACCGACGCTCTAGCCGTGAATACGCGTACTTCTATATCCATTTTTATCCAGCGCTGTACCCGCTCAAGCATTTGCGGGATCGGTTTACCAATGTATTCGGGTCCTTTCCATCCATCCCATTGGGCTAGTGTGCCATCGAGGTCTACACCGATCCATCGATTGCCGATTCTGCCTTCACTGCGTTTACGTGATTTCTCTCTTGACACTGTGGTGTTTCCAGTAAGGGTCGCGGGGTTGTGAACGATCCGATCTGTTCATTCTCGGGATACTGTCAGGCTATGTCAGGCTATTCTGGTTTTCAAGTACAGAGTTGTCAGGAATCAACGGTAACTACGCAGAATGGTTTAACAATTTGAGGGCCTTCAAATATTCATCGCGGCTGATGCAAACGGCGCCCATTGACAACAGGTGCTCAGTGGGTAGCTGGCAATCAATCATGGAAAAGCGGCCACTGGTGGCCAGAGCTACCAGCGCGATTTTTGAAGCATCTGACTGGCGACTAAACATTGATTCGCCCACAAAAGTTTGTCCTACTACAATTCCATATAAGCCGCCTACCAGTTCGTCGTTGCGCCACACTTCTATGGACTCCGCGTGACCGCGTCTGGCAAGCTCGCAGTAGGCTTCAGTCATATAATCGGTAATCCAAGTGCCCTCAGCGCCAGGGCGTGGTTTGCTGCAATTAGTGATGACCTGTTTAAACGCTTGATTATTGCTGATGGTAAATAACTGCTTTTTAATGGTTTTACGTAAACTCCGGCTAATGTTTATCTCATTAGGCCAAATGACACAGCGCGGATCAGGTGACCACCACAGAATCGGTTCACCTTCAGAGTACCAGGGAAAAATACCGGATTTATAGGCGAGTAATAGTCGATCCGGCTTCAGGTTAGCGCCTGCCATCAGTAAGCCGTTTGGCTCATCCATGGCGTTATCCGGGTGTGGAAATGGCGTGAGATCGTCCGTTGAATCGAGAAACGGAATAGGAGGCACGATCATCTTAATTCGTCAGGGGTGAGTGTGTCGGTGTAATCCAATATAAGCCTCCGGGCGGATTTGCAAAGCTTAACGAACAAGTGTGCAAAGTATTGAGATCGGTTTGTGTGGTTTGCGCTTCGCAAGTGTCGCTGCTCACGGCTGATTGGTTACTTCAGGCTGTTTTGTTCATTAAAGGGCAGTAGTGCATGTAGTTCTTCGCATCTTTGTCTCATCATGGTGCCCTCCTGATCAAGAAAGTGCTTCACAGCATCACTGAATTCCGGGTGTGTGAGGTAGTGGGCAGACCATGTTAATGTGGGCACAAAGCCTCTTCCGATTTTATGTTCCCCCTGTGCTCCCGGTTCAAATCGTGATAGCCCGTGTTCGATGCAGTAGTCGATCCCCTGGTAGTAACAGGCCTCAAAATGCAGGCTGTGGAAATCTTCTTTGCAGCCCCAGTAGCGGCCAAAAAGAGTGTCTGACCCTTTCAGCATCACAGAGCAGGCGACGCGCTCATTGTTGTGACTGGCAAAAACCACGATGATCTGCTCCCCCAGGGATTGTCCGATGTCACTAAAAAATTGATGGTTCAGGGTGGGTGTTCCCCATTTACGATTAAATGTATCCAGATAGAACCCCATCACTTGTCGCCAGTCATCGCTGTTAAGTTCGTTGCCGTGCATTACTTTCAAGGTTACGCCTTGCTCTGCGACTCGTTTGCGCTCGCGCCTCAGGTTTTTTCGTTTCTTTGAGGTACAGCGGGAGAGAAAGTCTTCGAAGTCCGTGTAGTTATCATTGGCCCATATGTATTGGCAGCCAACGCGCAAAAGATAGTCGTTGTCAGCAAGTTGCTCGGCATCTTTTTTAAACGGAAAAAGCCAATGCACACCGGACCAGTTTTGTTGTTTTACTATCGCGATTGCGGCGCTGTGAAGTGCTTTGGTGCATTCCTTTTCGTTTTCTCCCGCTTTAATTAATAAGCGTGGACCGGTCGCTGGCGTAAAAGGGATAGCGCAAATGAGCTTGGGATAATATTGGCCGCCGCTGCGTTCGTAGGCATCCGCCCATGCGAAATCAAAAACAAATTCTCCATAGGAATTGGTTTTAAGGTAGGCCGGGGCTGCGGCGATTAATGTTGATGCGTCGTTCCTGAGCAGCAAGTGGAACGGGTGCCAACCGTGTTCGGCTGCCACGCACCCGTGTTTTTCCAATGCGCTAAGGAATTCGTGACGCACAAACGGGTTTGAGCCATCGCCCAGAGCATTCCATTCAATGGCTGGAACGCTGGCCAGTGAATCACAGGTTTCAATTTGCACGCGGCTTACAAGCCTGAAAGTGTGAGTGACAAAGGTGCTAATGCAGTTTGGGTTGTGGCTCCTGTGCTGGGGACAGGAGCCAATGCCGTTTGCAGATTAGCTGTTTCTTTCGAGGGCATCCAGATATTTTTCTGCATCCAGTGCGGCCATACAGCCTGATCCTGCAGATGTGATGGCCTGTCTGTAAATATGATCCATCACATCGCCGGCTGCGAATACTCCCTCAACGCTGGTGGCTGTTGCGCCGCCTTCAAGGCCACTTTTTACCTTAATGTAACCGCCAGCCATATCTAGCTGGTCTTTGAAGATGCCAGTGTTGGGGGTGTGTCCAATTGCGATAAAAACCCCATGCAGATCGATGTCTTCGGTGGTGCTGTCGGTGGTGCTTTTGATGCGCATTCCGGTTACCCCCATGTCGTCGCCCAATACTTCGTCGAGTGTGTGATTCCATTTCATGGCTACCTTTCCGGCATCCTGTTTTTCAAATAGATGCTTTTGCATGATTTTCTCGGCACGTAGCTCGTCACGACGGTGCACAACAACAACCTCTGAGGCAATATTGGATAGATAGAGGGCTTCTTCAACGGCGGTATTGCCACCGCCAATGACCGCGACGCGCTTTCCTTTGTAGAAAAACCCGTCACAGGTCGCGCAGGCGGAAACACCTTTACCTTTGAAGGCTTCCTCGGATGGTAGTCCTAAGTAGCGGGCGCTCGCACCGGTTGAGATAATCAGCGCATCACAGGTGTAGGTGCCGGAATCACCACTCAGGGTGAAAGGTTTGCTTTTCAGGTCGACGGTATGGATGTGGTCAAAAACTAATTCGGTTTCGAAGCGTTCAGCGTGTTTTCGGAAACGCTCCATCAGTGCAGGGCCTTGTACGCCCTGATCATCTGCCGGCCAGTTGTCGACATCGGTGGTGGTCATTAGTTGCCCACCCTGTTCAATGCCTGTGATCAACACGGGGTGCAAATTGGCACGCGCCGCATAGACCGCTGCAGTATAGCCCGCCGGGCCAGAGCCCAGTATCAGCAGTTTACAGTGTTTGGTATCGCTCATAGTAACAGGTGTTTCCGTAAAAAATGTCTGGTTCATGACAATCTAACCACTCCGCTTTGAGAGAGTGGATGATCGTCATAAGATGGGAGGTCAGGGTGACATTGTATAACAACCTGTCCACAGGTAGGACACATCAAGAGCGTCCGAAGTTCGGCTATCAGGATGTATAGACAATGGTCGGCCATCTGAATGTGCCCCGAATAACTAAAACTACTCCAATCGGACTATTCTTGACTTCTAAAGCCGCTTCCTCCAAAGCCCGGCAAGGTGGAGCTTCGCGACCTAAGCGAGCCGCGACTAAGACCACCAAAGCCACTCCGCGTGCCACGCGCACTGCCGCAAAAAAGCCGGCAACCAGGAAAGCTGCGCCAAAGTCGGAGAAACCTTCGGTCCTGAAAAAGCCTCGATTCAATGGTCGATCTATAAAAACACCCATGGATGCCGAGCTATCAGCTCGCGCGCTTGCAATGCTGCATCGCGGCCTGCGAGAAGTACTGGCCATTCTTGTGGCTGTTGTATCAATATTAATGTTGATAGCGCTGCTGACATTCCATGTCAGTGACCCCAGCTGGTCGCATAGCGGTGGTTATGGCCAGGTGCGCAATGCTTGTGGGATTTTCGGCGCCTGGTTCGCTGATATCGTGATGTTTCTGTTCGGCTACGTAGCCTATTTGCTGCCGGTATCGCTGGCAGTTATTGGTTGGAATGCTTTTCGGGATAGTCGAGAGTTCACTGCCCCTGTTTTAATATTTGCGCGTCTCGCGGGACTGGTTTTGTTGCTCATCACTGCGTGTGGCCTGGCGGATTTACACCTGTTTGTACATCGTGGTGATCTGCCTATCGGTACCGGTGGCGGTGGAGTGCTGGGGACCTGGGTGGCTGGCAATATGGTGCGTGTCATAAACACCCTTGGAACGACGCTGATCTTGCTGGCTCTGTGTTTGGGCGCAATCACCTTCATTACAGGTGTTTCCTGGTTCACGATTGTTGAGAAAACCGGTGAATATACGTTGTTGGGTTTGCGCAAAAGTAAGGTATGGATGATCAACACTATCGAGCGAATCAGCGATTATTTCACTTATCGAGAGGCTCGTAAGTTGCGAGAGCAACAAAAACTTGCTACTGAAGCAGCAATGTTTGATTTGCCTGCAGATCAGCTTGACGTTGCTGAGACGCCAGTTGCTGCGGGCACAGGTAAAAAGAACAAGCTGCGCGTTGAAAAACGTGATCCGGTGGTGGCGCCGTCATTGAATGAAGAGTCAACACCAGAAACGGCAGCTGTCGCTCCTGCTGACACTGGTACTGATAGAAAATTTACTATTTCCCAGCGACCGGCAACCCCGGCGCCGGTCGCTCCTCCCAGTGAGCCCGAAAAACAGTTTCAGCTTTTTGAGGCTGGCAAGATCACTCGCCCGCAGAGTACCGGTGAAATCCCACCGGTAAATTTGCTTGATGAAATTGAAAATGTACGTCTTGGTTATTCAGAAGATTCGTTGGAGCACTTATCCCGATTGCTGGAAAGCAAACTGGCTGAATTTAACGTCGTGATAGAGGTGGTAGAGGTACACCCCGGCCCGGTGATCACTCGCTTTGAAGCATTGCCTGCCCCTGGAGTCAAAGTCAGTAAAATCACAAATCTGGCCAAAGATATCGCGCGATCCCTATCGGTCATGAGTGTGCGGGTGGTGGAAGTGATTCCAGGTAAATCGACAATCGGCCTTGAAATTCCGAATGCGGATCGGGAGATGGTTCAGTTGACTGAAATCCTGCAATCACGCTTGTATCAGGAAACCGCATCACCGCTGGCACTGGCATTAGGCAAAGATATTAGCGGGCTGCCTGTGGTCACTGATTTGGCGAAAATGCCGCACTTGTTGGTGGCAGGTACTACAGGATCCGGTAAGTCAGTGGCGGTTAATGCCTTGTTGGTTAGTCTCTTATACAAGGCAACTGCTGATCAGGTACGGCTTATCCTTATTGATCCAAAAATGTTGGAACTCAATGTCTATGAAGGCATTCCTCACTTGCTGGCCCCGGTGGTCACCGATATGAAAGAGGCCGCCAATGCGTTGCGTTGGTGTGTCGGGGAAATGGAGCGTCGGTATCGCCTGATGGCCTCTCTCGGTGTTCGGAATATTTCCGGGTTCAATAAAAAGGTGCTGGCGGCAATAGAGGCTGGCGAGCCTATTCTTGACCCTTTATATAAGCCCGAAGAAGCATTTGACCCGTCATTGCCTGCGCCAGAGCTTGAAACCTTACCGTTTATTGTGGTGGTTGTAGACGAATTTGCCGACATGATGATGGTGGTGGGCAAGAAAGTGGAAGAGCTAATAGCGCGAATTGCGCAAAAAGCTCGAGCGGCCGGCATCCACCTGGTGTTGGCAACTCAGAGACCTTCAGTGGACGTCATCACCGGTTTGATCAAGGCGAACATACCTACACGGATGGCGTTTCAGGTGTCTTCCAGAATTGATTCGCGCACCATTCTTGATCAGGGGGGGGCAGAGGCGCTGTTAGGCAATGGTGATATGTTGTTTCTACCACCGGGGACTGCTTTACCCGAGCGTGTACATGGCGCATTTGTTGATGATCACGAGGTACACAGCGTCGTAAAATGGCTGAAAGAGTCTGGTACGGCAGTGTACGTAGATGAAATTCTTCAAGAATCTACCCTGCCATTACCGGGTCTTGCCAGCGAGGGTGATTCAGGTGGTGAGAAAGACGCGCTCTATGATCAGGCAGTGGCAATCGTTACCGAGACTCGTAAGGCATCAATTTCGTATGTGCAGCGACGCTTGAAAATCGGCTACAACCGTGCGGCGAGAATTGTGGAAGATATGGAAGCTGCCGGTGTGGTGAGTGCGGTGCAGCATAATGGCTCGCGTGAGGTTATCGCAGCGCCACCCGTCGATTTGTAGATTTCACTGATGACCAATCGATGCTTGGTGGTTTGAACTTCGGAAAAAAAATAATGAAACTTTATAAATGGATTGTGCTGATCGCTGTGTCTGTTAGTGCACAGGGCGCACTGGCTGCTTCTGCACTGGTGGAATTCAGTGCATCAATGTTTTCTTTTACTGCAGGCTTTACCCAGACGGTCTACGACTCAGACTCGGTTGTGTTGCAGGAGTCGAGTGGCCAGGTAGCATTGATGCGCCCGGGTAAATTCCGCTGGAACTACGAGCAACCTGTCAGGCAGCTTATTGTTGCTGATGGATTGACATTATGGGTGTTCGATGAAGATCTTTTGCAAGTCACCAGGCAGCCACAAGCCACGACACTAGGTAGTGCGCCTATTGGATTGTTAAGCGGACAGCGGGCTATTGAAACAGAGTTCAGTATTGTTGATTTGGGTACGCAAGACGGGTTGAACTGGTTTCAGCTTGATCCGAATGTAAAGGATACTGATTTCAACGCCGTTTATATAGCACTGGATGACGCAGGCCTGCACGCTATGGAATTGCGGGATAACTTTGGTCAGGCAACGCAGATCAAGTTTACAAATTTTAAAAAGAATGTGGCCATCCCTCCGGAAACACTGCAATTTGAACCACCTGAAGGTGTAGATGTTCTGGGGGAGGCGGTTGATGCAACACAACCCGAATTTGTCGTGCCCGCACCTGCTGACCAGGTGGTAAGTCCGGTAACACCAGAGCCATTGGTCAACGAAGCACAAGCTACTGAATTGCAGGAGCTCTCAGATGAGGCTCCGGGGATTGCGGAAACATTTCCGCTTGAAGAGCAAACCGAGCGCGAGATCATCTTTGAAGAGACGTTTGTACCAGCAGAGTAATTCGGATCAACATATCGGTTGATGGCTGCTTGTCTGTTAAAGTAGCCCAATGTCAGAACAATTTTCTCTGTTAGGGTCATCGGAAGCGGGAAAAACCGGTACACCGCCCGCTAACGCACCGCCTGCGCCATTGGCTGATCGTATGCGTCCTGTCTCGCTGCACGAATTTTCAGGCCAGCAGCATTTGTTGGGGCCGGGAAGCACTCTGCGAAATGCGATAGACCAACAACAGCTACACTCCATGATATTCTGGGGTCCGCCGGGTACTGGTAAAACCACTCTGGCGCGAATGCTGGCGGGTCAGTGCAATGCGGCATTCATTAGTTTATCGGCGGTTTTGGCAGGCGTAAAAGACATACGCAGTGCGGTAGACGCTGCGCGTGAAACCTATCAGTCGCAAGGTATTAGAACAGTTCTGTTTGTCGATGAAGTGCATCGATTTACCAAGGCTCAGCAAGATGCTTTTTTACCGCATGTCGAAGATGGCACGTTCTACTTTGTGGGCGCTACCACTGAAAACCCCTCATTTGCACTTAATAACGCTTTGCTATCCAGGGTACGAGTCTATGTGCTTCAACGCCTCAGTAGTGGCGATATTGAAGAAATCATTCGCGCAGCGCTTTCGGATTTCGAGCGTGGTCTGGCAAAGCTTGAGATAGGAGCAAGCGATCAGGTGGTGAGTAAACTTGCGGCCGCTGCTGACGGTGATGGACGTCGTTCTCTTGTCTTACTGGAGCTGGCGGCGGATGTCTCTGAACTGAAGGATGGCAAGCGTATCATCTCTGAAGCCAATGTGGCTGAAGTGACGCGTGACTCGCTGCGCTACTTTGATAAGGGTGGAGACTTATTTTATGAACAAATATCCGCTCTGCATAAATCTGTTCGCGGCAGCGATCCGGATGCCGCACTGTACTGGTTTTGTCGCATGATCGATGGGGGCTGTGATCCGCATTATATTGCTCGCCGTGTGGTTCGTATGGCCAGTGAAGATATCGGTAACGCAGATCCGCGTGCACTTCATTTAGCGATGGACGGTTGGGCGGTATTTGAGCGGCTTGGCAGCCCCGAGGGTGAATTGGCCATTGCACAGGCGGTGATTTATCTTGCCTGCGCTGCAAAAAGTAATGCGGCCTACAGTGCTTACGGCGCCGCAATGGCATTTGTAAAAGAAACCGGTAATCGGGATGTGCCACTGCATTTACGCAATGCGTCAACGGGTTTTATGAAAGACCTTGGTTATGGGTCTGAGTATCGCTACGATCATGCAGAAACAGATGGGTTAGCTGCAGGACAGACGTATTTTCCCGACGGACTTGATGCGCCCGAATTCTATCGGCCCGTGGCCAGGGGGCTTGAGCAGCAAATTGCGGATAAACTGGCACATCTTAAAAAGCAAAAAGCCAGGGACCGCTAGCCTGGATTATTCCTAAGGCGACAAGTAAATATTAGCGAAATGCTATGTATACAGTTCCAAGTCACTTTTTGAGCACCTTTTTCAAAATAGCAGTGTATCTATTCGACGCCAGAAGAAAATCTGGCGTCACATCTCGGCC
>CAZNOB010000187.1:0-10159 GCA_964574535.1 uncultured Granulosicoccaceae bacterium
GGGGCGCTACCGATGCGGCACGCGGTGCTGCCGGCGCAGTCGGTGGAGCAGTAGGCTCAGTCGGTCGTGGTGTTGGTAACGCCGCTGGGGGCGCTACCGATGCGGCACGCGGTGCTGCCGGCGCAGTCGGTGGAGCAGTAGGGTCAGTCGGTCGTGGTGTTGGTGACGCTGCTGAAGGCGCAGCCCGTGGAGTATCAGGCGCTGTTGGCCGCGGTGTGGATGCAGCAGGCAATAAAGTAGGTGGCGCAGTAGGTGGCGCAGTATCCGCTGGCCGTGATGCGGTTGGCGACACAGCCCGCGGTGCAACAGATACTGTCAGCCGCGCAGCTGGCAAAACACAGGAAGCAGCACGATCAGCAGCCTCAAACGCACACACTGAAACAAAAAGTGGTGGCGGCTTTTGGAAATGGTTAATTCCTCTGCTTATCGCCGTTGCAGCGTGGTTCGGTTTCAAGAAAATGAATGATACCGATGTCGACGTAGAAGGCGCAGCAAGCGGTGCAATGGAAACAGCGAAAGAAGCTGGCGCTGACGCCTCAGCGGCTGCTGGTGATGTAATGGAAAAAGCGAAGGAAGCCGGCGCTGATGCCTCGGCGGCGGCTGGTGACGCAATGGAGAAAATCACCGGTGCCGATTTCGGTGGCAAACTAACCGGTGTATTTGGATCAGCCAGTGAAACACTCGGTGGTATCACCGATGTCGACTCCGCCAAAGCAGCCCTGCCCAAGCTTGAAGAAATGGGCGGCTCACTTGATGGACTCACCGGTATGTTATCCGGTGCAGACGACGCAACAAAATCTGCAGCCGCTGCAGCTGCAGGCAAAGGAATGGAAACACTCACACCTGTGATCGATAAGTTAAAAGGTGACGGTGGTATCTGGGAGGTCATAGGACCTGTAACGGAACCCATCCTTGAGAAACTCAAAGCGTTTATGTAAAAACTAAAAAAGTAGTTACAACTTAAAAGCCCTGCATCAATTTGTAGGGCTTTTTTTTTAACTGGATTAAACGGTCATCGCAGCGGCGGCAGGCTGAGGTGTCAACCGGTTGGCAATTGCAACTCGAGTTGCCTCTGCCACTGTACTGATTCCCAGTTTTGCGTAGATATTTGCAATGTGTCGAGCCGCTGTGTTAACGCTTATTTCCAGGCAACTCGCTACTTCCTTTCGACAATATCCGTTTGCAACTAAAACCAGCACTTCGGTTTCCCGCCTGGTGAGCTGCTGCAGATCGCTGACAACTTCCCGTTTCCGGCTCACTCTCCTGAGTTGAGCGTGCATATTCAGTAATAGCAACCTTTGCTCTTCTGAAGACAAACGCCGATATTGTATATAAAACTGATTGACGAATGATTCAGGCGATCCTGTGCACCCATCGCTTAAAGTTTGTATTTCGCTGTGTCTCATCTGTTTAGCTCCGTTTGTGATGTGACCACTTGAGTCGACTAACGAAAGACTTGCCTGCTGCACCGACAACTCAAACTGTTGTCGTCTTTCGCTGACTGAAAGACTGGCAGAAATCAGTTATTGACAGCGTTATTGTTGCGTGAGTCTGGCGTGAAAAAAACAGAATTACCCATCCCGGGCGATGAAACTATGCATTACAAGCAAGATCGCCCAGAAATATGGATCCTTATCAGGGTCAAGATATGTAAATTCCATTTCCGTGAAAATTGCGTGATTTTCTTTTCTCGCGGAAGTATCACGATCAGAGTGACAGTACACTTTCCGAAAACCAGCAATCTTACGGAGTGCATTGTGAGTCAGATCAACAATCATCGCGATAGTGAATCGGCTAACGTAACCACAGACGAACAGTCAGAATCAAACACCACCCAGCACACAGACTTGTTTGACGGCATCTGGCACAACAATGATGCTTCTGAACAGGAATCATTTCCTCGCGGCAGGGGTCGTGGCAGAGGCAGGGGTCGTGGTAGAGGTCGCGGGCGTGGCAGGGGCCGTGGGCGTGGCAGAGGTCGCGGCGTATCTGATGACGGAATGGACGATTTCGTAACCGCAGCTCCAACTGACTCAGCAGAGGCTCGATTTGGTGCCGTACGAACAGACATCCGATGGATTGATCAATTCTACGCAACACGCTTTTTAACCAGCGATGCGGCTGAGCAATTACTAAAATTCAGCGCCGGTAAACCAGACCCAGAACCACTAATAGATTTACTGGTAAAAGACGAATACTTACAGCAACTCTGCGTGAAATACCGTCGTAAAGGCTCACCCGCAAACTTCGAACAACGCGTTGACAACGAAGTCCAGGAAATGATCTGGAAACAAGACCACCCGCAACGTAACGAGAGACTCGACGATATTTTCGACGAAGCAGAAGACTTTATCCCGCCCATTCTCGACACTTGCGGCATCGACCCGCAGACTAATAGTAAAACCGTCCGTCTAATGGAAACTGCATCATTAATTTCTTACGCAGTGGTGGTGCACTACAAAGAAGCTTGCCGCAGACCGAGACCGCACCAGGTCAATCGGTTTATTCTGCCAGCCATTCCGGTGCCGTCACATTATTCATACCCCAGCGGACACTCAACTCAAGCCCACACCGTATGCGGTATTTTAAAGCAAATGTTTTCCGAGGTGACTCACCTCAATGAACTAGATCAACACCTGCAAGAGATTGAAACTAATATCGCTGAAAATCGTGAATGGGCTGGCGTGCACTACGAATCAGATACCGCCGCTGGCAAGGCTCTCGCGGCAAGACTGGTTACTTTGTTACTTGAGAAAAAGAGTAAAACAACCAATCTTCGACAACTATTCGATGAAGCATGCGCCGAGTGGCAATAGGAGCAGTTAACTGATGGCCACTAATATTATAATCACAGCAATTGAGATCAATCAGGCCATCCAGCATCTCGGCCAGAAAAACTCAGTGCTGCTTGTGCATGGAAAAAAAACTTATATTCGACTGTATTGCAAGGTAACCGGTAGCGTAGAAGACAATCAATTGTGGTCAGCAGACCTTCACTGCCACTACACCGACGCCTCCTCAGGTAAGAAGCAACAACTCGTACTCCCCCCAACAAAACCGGTTTTTCTGTCGGATATCGACACTGATATCAATAGCGCCAGACTGCAATGGAATGCAACCTTGTCGTTCGCATTGCATGACAGCGACTTTTTTTCAAAAACCAAAAATCAATTTCAGACCAATGGGTCAACACTTGAACTCACACCAGACAGTGTCAGGACCAGTAAAGACTCGCCATGCAAGGCCAGCCTGTCTGCACTGCCTGTGAAAAAATTCACTTTCCATGCACCGGTCACTTTTTTCTGTCGTGCCATTGGATACAGCTACCAGGATCCTGAGACCGGAGATATCATTGAACCCACGGCCTCGGAACTAAATCTTATTCATGACTATCTTGAAGCTGCATTCCCGGTGTCGAATGTCGAGTGGTCTGCCAATTCTATAGAAGCGCCAGCATCGTTCACACAGCTACAAAATGTTCTCAATGAAAACAATAGAACTGAAGAGAAAATTGACCTGCTGTATCAGCTGATGTTCCAGCACCTGCTCGCGCTGCGTGCTCGTGAAACCAGCCTGGCTGATAAAGACAGCATTGATCCACGCACTATCTATATCGGTATTTTAAGTGATCCGACCAATCGATTTGGCGGAGCATCAATGGATTCTCCTGACTACCCGACTCCGCATGTTATCGCCTTCGCAGAATCACAAAGTGACGGAGACCTGGCCGCTCACGAAATTTCCCACTTGCTTGGTTGCGAACACCCTGGCATACCTGATAAAAAGTTTCACGGTCGGCTATTGGGTCAGTCAAACCAATCAGGCCTTAGCCCTCAGGAATTAGGTATCAGTGCAGTTGGGCAAATCGCCCACCGGGATGCCACATCATATGAAAACCGACTTATAGGATTGCGGCCACAACGTGGCAACCTCGAACCATTACTGCTCGACTCCACAGATTTCTTCGAAGTCACAAGCTACCGACTACCAGCCTGGGTTTCGCAGCAAACTTACGAAAAACTATACCAACGCCTCAGTGATATTCAGGCACTCGCCATACGGCGGACAGGCAGGAATCGCAGGCCCACCTGCAACCCGAAAAACGAAAAATATCTAAACCTTATTGGGGCGTACAATCTGACCGAGCGAACGGCAGAGTTTACCTTCGCCATAGAAAGCGACATTCCTCTAGGCTACAAAGAAACCTTCCTGCTATCGCACCCGAATGAAGCCATCGAAATTGATAGCCCTCTCTCAATCACCACAATACCCTGTTCTACTAAACACAAGACATCTGACAAGTCGGTAGAAAATCACAGCGAGCCAGAACTCGTCTACGTACGTCATAACGCAGCACACACCGACACCAACTTCTCCGTTGGGGTATTTCAGCACACTGTAAAAAAACCAGAACTGCTCGCAGGTTCCACGCTGGATATTAATATTAGCGACAACCCTGCCGACACTATCGCGCTCCCAACACTTGGGTTTGCGACGCAACGGGGTTTGCTTAATCACTCACTGGTGTTGTCTGACCCGGCACTCAAAAAAAGTGTCACTAATGCCAATTTTTCTCATCTCGATTCCTATGTCACCGGCACTGAAATAGCGGCGTCATCCACCAACGACAGCAACCTTCCCGACTATATCAAATTTCAATTCAGCGTCCAGGAATCCAGTTTATTCCTAAACTACGACTGGACAGTTACAGACCCCGACCTCGCTGATATCCGGGCTTTTCTAAAAGCCGTGACTGGTGACAAACTCAACGCAAGCTGGATGCTATTTGCCCTTTATTTTGCAAACGTACCTGTGACCACTGCATTTGAACTTAAATACCCGCAACCACAGAAACAATCGCCAAAAACAAACAACGCCCGGGTTGATAATTTTAAACAACTCGATCGCTGGGAGACGGCATACATTTCAAACCGGGTGGTCAATCCTAAAGTATGGGTACCGCACCGCTATGTCATTCAAAGCCTTGGTACATACGCCCGCGGGGGCTCGGGCTTTCCTGTCTTCCAGCCCACACAAGGTGCAAAGCCAGGTGATCGACGAGCAGAATTCAATTTGCAATGCAGGATCGCACTGATCGCTGCCGGCCAGACTATTAACCTGTTTCAATCAAACTCGCCATTACACGCTGCTGTTGTCGGCACAGTCACCGGCACACACAAAAACGATGGTCAGGATACCAGCACCGGCTGGCCGCCAGTCGCTAGTGGCAGGCCCGACATCTACGACACTGTTTTTGACTATCAGCCGTTATAAAAAGTGATTACGAAATTAAATTCATACTTACGCGAAGAAATTTATCGATGTCCTGACTGGGCCGACCGCGTCTGGCCAGAGCCTCGACAGATAACTTGTTATTTGTCTTCACGCTGTCCACCAGAGCCTTTGCCTTTTCTTCGTCGCCACTGCGGGCGTAACTTTCTGACAAATATCGCAGAATCGGCGGATACACGCGATCGGCTCCCAGGGGATGCAACTTCAGGGCATATTCCCCGGCTATAATCGATTGTTCATAGTTACCTGCAAGACTCTCGATCATGCATAGTGATGTTAAGAACAGATACCGATAAGGCAGTAATCGCCCAAGGTTTGAAGCCTGTAGCGCCGCAACCCGTGAGCCATCCAGCTTGCCCATATATAACTGCAGCAGCGCATCAGCATCGTAAGTCATTAAATGATCAGACGACATTTCATTCGCCATCTGGATCAGTTCTGCGGCAATATCAAACTCGTGCAGGGCGAACGAATAAACATGCGTTAACAAAGATCTGGTCAATGGATTATAGCGATCCAATTCCAGCGCCGTTACCGCGTGCCAGCGCGCTTCGGATCGCAATGATTCCACATCGGTAATTCGAGTATCGTCGATGAGCTGCGTACATAGATATGCTCTCCAGGCGTGAGTAATACTGTCGGGCATATGATCTATTGCCGTATCAAATCGATCCCGAGCACGATCAAGACCGACATCTGAGAGCTGAAACATGCCGTCTACCCCTTCGTGTATCAGGCGTACAACACTGGCCACTTCAGCTGACCTGGATTGCTCTAACCTCACAATCGAAAATAGTATTTCATCAACAGACTCGATGATAAATTTCCTGGCACTATACTCAGGAGTACAGGCCTCACCTACCTTGCTAATCTCAATTTCGCAACGTCGAGAACAGAGAACCCGTCTGGTGGCCGACTCGAGCAGTTGAATTCTTAAAAAAACACCGGCGATAGTTTCATCAACCGCGATCATTAACTCTGCGCCCACACCTGCGTGTACCGGCATGCGGGTCATATCGGGCATCATTGCATTAATACTTAAATCAATAATATCGATACCACCGGAACACAGTAGCATACGACCAATACGGCCAGTGGTATCGTTCACGAAGGCTTTTAGCTTGTACTCCAAACGCTCCGAAATCTGCCACTCAATGGGATGAATAGCGACACCTAAGCGGGTGATTTTTTTCGCGGCGTCTGTGGTAAGAATAACCGGCGCTGCAGCAGCCTGCTGATTCGGCAGTACGATCTCTGCTTCATTTACTTGTATCTCACCGGGTTGAATTTCCGAAGTGGCATTGGATTGCGCTGAAGCCGCCTGTTGATAAAATCGTCGCGTTTCATCAAGCCACTCTTCAATTATTTCATCAGCGGCAACAGACAGTCCATCCAAAAAGGTACCACCCGACGATTGACTAATATCGACCTCAAAACAATCCAGTTCCAAGCGAACAACATCACGGGGTACCGACTTCGGCAGAGGGTCGAGGCCGGTTGCTTCGAACAATCGTCGGAGTGACGCGAGTTCCCGACGTAAGCTGTCCTGTGCCGACCCCCGGCTCCAAAGTTTTTCCTGCAGCCAGGATCTGGATCGCTCGCCGTTTTCTGCAATGGCAAGCATAGCCAAAAGAAGTCTGCCCTTCTTGCTGGCAATCTCTAAAGGGTGTCCGCGCGGATCATCAAGCCTGAACCCGCCCATCAGCCTGAGTCTGAGTTTTTGTTCTGAACTCGGCATTATTTCCTTCCGAATAACGAACCGCAATACGGTCGTTACTCCTGCTTTATGGTGTTTTGAACCATAGCGACAATCAGAACAAATTCATCAGGCTAACCTGAAAGCTTGCGCTGGGACTTAAAATCGTACTTTCTACCATCCTTCTCGCCAACTTGCCGCAGTTTTCCCTGCCACTGCCAGCTAACACATGATCCACAGGTTGTTTCACTAAAATTAAAACAAATTTCATCACCTTGTGAAACAGAAATCGGATCCCCCGTTGGGAAAAATATTTGTCCCCAATGTGTATCCGGCTCTTCCGGGCCGGTATCCAGTGTACTGCCGTTCGTTAAACGACTTCGAAACCAACCCGCGACACCGTGCAGGACCCCGTCACTTAGCGCGAAATTCGCAGACAGCGATGTCGGCAACTTTGCTACGTTGTATAGATCAAGCTGCGCAATTTCGTGCGGCGTACCTAGAAAATTCAAAGGCTCATTGTGAATTTGATACACCGCATTGTAGGCCAGCACCTGACAGGCGGAAAAATTAATGCCAGCAACCGGTGTTTGCCAGTTGGCTATATCTCGATAGGCAGACGTGCATTGAACCGGTACCACATAGAGATCCAGTGTTTCCGGCAACAATATTCCTCCAGGTTTTAATAGCGTGCTTCGTACTCTGGACAATATTCTGAGCAAATCCTCTTCGATGCCGAAATTGCCGAATAATTCGCAAATGATGACATCAGCTTGAATATCTGGCAAATCATCTTTGAGTAGATCCAGTTGATGAAAATGGATATCCTGCCCGGGAAAGTTAAGTTCCGCTATTTCAGCCGCATGACCACACAGGCTTGAAATTTCAAATCCGTGGACGGACCCTGCACCAGCTTGCAGGGCCAGAAAGGACAAAATACCGGTTCCAGATCCAACATCGACAACGACATCTCCGGGCTTAACAGCTTCTGCGATTGCTGCTTTATAAGCTGCCATCCGAACAGAATCCTGCAACATCGCCAGATGCAGCGATGCCGGAAAGTCAGAGAACTCAGGTTGTGAAAACAACTCATCCAATACACACACACTCCGATGTTGTTGTCATCCTTAAAAAGCAACTGTGAAACAGGCTCTTTTTAGTGCTGCAACAAAAAACTTGCACTCCCGATTGGCAATTTATCATACCTTTAAGCAGGACAGGCAGTTGGCACTGTATTAACCAGATCGATTGAGATCATGTCTTACTCCCATACGTCGCGAAATTTTTCGGTCAAACGATGAGAATGAACTGAACTAGCACTTTGCAGCGGCTTTAAATTCCACTCCTTTGCTCAGACGAAAAACCAAATCTGTACCAATCAACATCCGCCCGTTAACCCGGGCCCAGCATCGCTCAATGAAAAGTTTCCTACATCACCGTCGCAGACACTGCCCCATATTCCCCCAGATCGGCACAGATCATATCTCCGGCTTTGATCGCGGAGGGCAGTCCCGTCACACCGGTGGTGATGAATTGTCCGGCTTTTAATCCCACACCCAGATCGCTCAAAGTGTTGGCAATCCACACCAGAGCGTTTAACGGTCCATCCAGCGCATCACGTCCATGACCACTGGTGACTTCTTCACCATTGATGATCAAAGACGTTTTATGATCAGCCAGTGCATAAGGATCAAACTCACTTTTTGTTGGCTCGCCCAAAACAAAATTCGAGGCACAGGCGTTGTCAGCAATTAATCCAGCGGTACCCGGCAAAGTGAAATCCCGAAATCGGGAATCCGGTAATTCCAGTCCCGGGTGCAATGATTTGATGCTCTCTGCGACCTCTGCATCAGTGTAAGGGGCCGCTCTGGACGGCAGATCAATACCCAATGTAAATACAAACTCTGCCTCGGCTACCGCCATCCGGTTGCGACCAAACGCTATGGCTGCGCCATCTTGATGACAGATAGACGGGAATAATCTGCCAGCCAGCGGCCGGTCAACATTGATATGCGCACGACCCGCAATAGCAGTTGCAGCAATCTTCCAGCCGATCACTGGCTCACGCCGCAGGCTCTCAATCAGTGCTTGTATAGCATAGCCTTGCTCCGGGGTATCTGGCCATAAATCCCCTTTCACATAATCGACGGCATCTCCGGCACTCCAACAGTGACGTATCACTTCAGCAGCACGATCCAGGTCTGGCATCCCAATCTCACAATTAAAGTTAAAAAGTCTTGGTTAAAGTCACTACCGCATGAGCCGCGATACCTTCTTCCCGGCCGGTAAATCCTAACCACTCACTGGTGGTCGCCTTCACGTTTATTCTATCCAGGCTAATACCAAGGTCACTCACTAAATTCTCACGCATAGCGTCGATGTGCGGTCCAATTTTAGGGCGTTGGGCAACAATAGTAATGTCTGCATTATTACAGGCAAATCCCTGATCGACCAACAAGGCAACCACATGGCGTAAAAGGATCCGGCTATCTATATTATGGTACTGCTGATCGTTGTCGGGGAAATGCTTTCCGATATCCCCCATTGCCGCAGCGCCAAGCAGAGCATCACATAATGCATGCAACGCAACATCGCCATCACTGTGCGCTTTAAACGACTTATCGTGAGGTATCTTCACACCGTTTAAGACAATACTGTCACCTTCACAAAAGGCGTGCACATCATAACCGTGTCCAATCCTCATTCGCGTTCCTGTGACTCCAGAATAGTTTCCGCCAGCGGTAAATCACCGACTTCTGTAATTTTAATATTATCTTGTGATGATCGAACCAACCGTGGTCGGTAGCCCGCAAGCTCCATGGCTGATGCCTCATCCGTTACCGACAACCCACCACGAGTCGCATCAACCAGTGCTGCTTGTAGTAACCGCCCTTTAAATAGCTGCGGCGTTACTGCTCGCCAGACATGCGTGCGATCAACTGTTTCCGAAACCTGCTGATTTGAATCCGACTTCTTCAAGGTATCGTGCACCGGAATTGCCAGCAGGCCACCATCATCGGATGCCGCCACCTCATTAATTAAATTATCGATCTCAGCCACTCTGACACACGGTCTGGCTGCATCGTGCACCAGCACCGAACCATTAAAACGATGTTGCTCAGAAAGAAAGTCAAGCCCATTGAAAACTGACTGACTTCGGGTTGCACCACC
>CAZNOB010000188.1:0-10057 GCA_964574535.1 uncultured Granulosicoccaceae bacterium
AATTCCGGAGGGGTCATGGGTGGATGAGTTTCTGACATGGTGGCTATTTTCCTGCGGATTCTAACGTTGAACGCTCAGCATTCTAACATCTGGTTTGGGTGTTCCTGAAATGGAGTATATGAGGGACGAAGACAAAGGACGGGATTGGACTATGATGAATCATTAGGGGAGCGCGAACGCGGCATCAAGAACACCGGTATTTTCAGACTCACCAAAGCAAGTAGAATATTCATCAATATGAAAACACTTGAAGAACATTAATAATCGTCGAAACTAATCGTCATTCGATTGTTTGAAAACCACAACGCCAATCATCGAGGCCATTTTTTACGATTGCTATTCCGCCACGCTGACTCCGGCGTATACAGCAGTCAACTATGATTCACGCGACTATGGTTTTGTGTTCCAGCGCAGGATGACAGCAGGAGAAGATCAGTTCCAGACGTTTATCGGGAATGGTGTAAGTAGTCTCGGAGTGATCTGTTTCGTTTTGCAGATCAAGCCAGTAACTACTTATTGAATAGGCAAGCTTCTCGGTCTGAGTGGAAAGTTCCTGCGGGTTGAATTTCACTATAAAAAAATGTAGTGCCTTCAACTCAGCTGGCAAACGGGCTATTAGATCGCTACACGGATATTTTAAAAGTAATACCTGAGTTCCAGTGAAGCCTCGCGTTTTGTTGCCTCCTGGCGCCGCCGGTTTTGCGTGGCATCGGCTACCAGGGCAAACTGTTTACCTATCGCGATGCTGGTCCATACCTCTGCGTTTGTGGTATAGGTACTTTCATCCAGACGTTGTCTGAAATCAGCTTCCACACCAATTCTAAGACCATCTACCGGTTCCCAGTGAATACCGGTGCTGGCGCCAAGTTGCAGAAAGGTCTGAGAGCCTTCATTGATGAAGTCACTTTCCAGCAGCGCGAAGGCCAGTGGTGTGCGTGAACCCCATGTCCAGGTCCCCCCCGCACCGACATTAAAGGTGAATTTATGCCGTGCTTGTGCAGATGGGCGTTCCCATTCCAGTCGTGTGTGCCAGGAGATCGGTTTAAAGAATTCGCCGCGTGGTTCGATTGATTCTATGCTGATGAGTCGCAGTGTTCTTAGAAAGTAATCGTCGGATTCAAGGTCATACGCAGCAACGATATTAAAAAAATCAATTGCAGCGGTGCTGCCATAGGAACTACTGGGGTCTCTAAAGTCATGATAGGCAGGCCGAAAACCAACTTCTAACTGGTTAGGTGCTGATTGTCGGTTTACCCATCGCGTAGATAGTCGTGCGGTTTCATGACCCAGTTCCGGGGCTGACAGAGGTGCCGTCACTTTTGGTTCGGTTGTGGTTACTGATAATTTAGATCGACGACTAAGTATATTGCGTTCACTGTCGTTCATGGCTAACGCACTGGGGTCTGACTTTAGTCTTTCGTAGCGGTTGTAGTCGGATAGTACATCCAGCACTGCGGCCTGACGTTCAACCGAAAGTGTTGTTAACTGTTTTTCTATCGATGCCAGCCCGTTTTTCCAGGCGCTCAAAGCAAGCTTGCGATCCTCTGCAGGCAATGCATCGCGTCGGGCCCGTAGTGTTTTTATGGTTGAGGGTATGAAGACGCCATCTTCAATGAGTCCTCTTTGTCGTAGTAACTTGATGGTATCTATCGGGATGGTCCACCAGTTGAAATCGTCGAGCAGCGAATCCTCAGGAAACGCCACATTGAGTAGTGACAGCAGGTGATAAGAACAATTTTCACTGAGAAAGTAATAGTCGTAGTGGGTGATCAGCATCTCGTAGCTATGCAGCAGTATTTGATCGACCTGTTGCTGTGTTAGCTTTAATTTATACTCCCAGGTGTCTCTGTTTTCTATCTGTGCGTATTCACGTAATTTGATGTGATAGGGCAGTAGTCTGTACTTACCCTGAAAGCCTCCAGACAATCCTTTTACTGCATACGCCATGCTGGATACGCCGGGCAGAACTTCTGCGGCGAAGTTAATGCTCATGTTAAGCAGGCGTGTTTCGGGCGTCTGGTCTTTTTTATCGATTCTGATTAGCGTGTGTCCGAATGCTGATGAAGGACTGTTCGGGTGCGCGGCAGGAAATACCAGAGTTAGAGTATGTGCCTGCAAATATTGTGTGAAGCGTTCTATCTCGGGACATTCTTGTGCAGGTATCAGGCGCTCTGCATCGGGTAACATTTTAAATAACCAGCTGCGTCTAGCCACAAACCGACAGTAAACGGTAAGCCGCATCGGTTCTTTTGCCTTCATAGAAAACATGGCCGCCAGCGTGGAATTCAGCTCTGCTGTTGGATCGGACTTGCCGTTGTCATCCATGAAAAAGTAGCTGGCATCGACCTGACTCAAATACCCGTTACGCTTTTTTTCGTAGTGTAGTAGTACCCGCCACTTTGGCTGGCTTGACAGTTTCAGTTTGTCTGCCTGATTGATGAGCTGTGTAAGTGGATCGGTCGGATCTTTAAGCGCCATCGCAACCGCCTGGCTGTAACTTCCGTTGTTGGCCAGAAGTTGCCACGAAGCCGAGTCAGCGGCTGCACTGAAATTCGAAGCGCAAAGATAGAACAGACCCGCGATCAGTACGCGGCCACAGACTGACAGAGCGTCGCACCACATTTCGCAGGTAACAGAAGATTTCATAGCAACACGCGGGTTTGCAGTGGTGCCTGTGCAGCAACCACGAAGGGCGGTTATGGCAACTGCCGAGCGAAAGTGCGCGGCAGTTTTTGTAAAGCCAGCAGGGTAGCTTTAGTGAGTCGCGTACTTGGATAAAGTGCTGTCAGAAAGCATTGCTAATTCCATTGAAGTAATGACACCTTTTGCATCTGTGGCGAAAAGCGAATCATAATTTTGCTGTGCCAGTTTGCGAAAAGAGGTCATATCCTGATCTTCAACGCCCATCAGAGTAGCCAGCACGTTCAGGTATTCGCCGTCACCCCGAGCGACTTCTGAAGACAGCTGATCCATATTTGAGGCAACAAAAATCTCTTTTGCCTGTTCTTTTTCTACGGTTTGTGTTGGATCACAACCCATTAGACCGCCGCCGGTGGTCATAAAAAATGTGTTGGGTATCGCAATAGCATTCAGGATTGCTGCAGCGATATGTGAGCCTTTGCCAGACTTTCCTTCCAGCACTTCGGCACCAAGACCGCACCCGGCCCCGGTGTTGTCTGCAGCCTGAGCGGTCACCGACATAGCCAGAAAAACCGATGCACCGATTATTGATAATTTCTTCATCGTTTTCTCCTTAAGACTTGTCAGTCGTGATGACGTACTTTGACAGAGCGGGCACGCCTGACAAGGTGGTGTCAAGTTTTACCAGCCAGTCGCTGTGATTTTCGGTGGGTATTCCGAACAGCTGGTCGTATTCGGTTTGTGCAAGCTGATAAAACTGTTGCGCATCGGATTCTTCCATTTGCATCAGAGCAGCGAGCGATTGCAGGTGTTGACCCCCTCCGTTTGCCGCATCACGCGCCAGGTTGTCAAAATTACTGGCAACATAAACATTGCGCTGGAATTCAGCTGTAATAACTGTTTCTCCGTTACAGCCGAGACTGTCGAAAGACAAACCAAATAACTGATTGAGAGAAGTTCCATTGGTGGTTGCTGCCATCACATGTGCAGCGAGGCCACTTTGCCCGGCGAATACCTGTTGTCCCAGCCCACAGCCAGGTCCGCTGTTAGCACTGGCGATGCTATGCATCGCCATGCCGACAGGCAGTAGACAGATTGCAAGTTTTACTTTCATAAAGTCCATCCTTCTTATTTGCTTATAATTTTGGAGACACTCCGTCGGTATCATCGGATAGCCGGGATATAGTTGTCAATGAACAATAAGGTTACTGGCTGTGGCTCAGGAAAAAACTGCAGAATCGCGTCAATAATCTGACGAATTTTGTGGCAGATAAGCGGGCGTACCGTGGTGAATCCCTTCTATTGGTGAGCTGTATTTTCAAGCGTGCAAAGATACTACTGAAGGGCAGTTTAACTACATGGAGCAGGCGGCAGACATGATCCGCCCCATGGCTACTTGCAATCAGTGTTGTTCCCTCATGATTTTGGTTTAGTATTATCCGGATCATAAAGTGGCTTATAGCCAACCGCTTCAACGGTAACGGTGTAGGGTTCTCCGAAGTACTCAATCAGCAATTCGCGGCCTTCCTGACAGTATTGATTTGGCAAATAGCCGAGTGCGATATTTTTACCGATAGTCGGGCCATAGGCGATACTGGTGGTATAGGATCGTCTGCCCTTGTCATCAATCAGGGATTCACCAGTCGACGGATCCATAATGGGGCTGATACCGACCGGATAACGTGCGACACCCTGCGAATCTATATTGTTATTCATCGTCATGGTGCAAAGCATGGCTACCTGTCGCGGTAGTGCCTTTTGCGCTACGTATCTTTCTTTGCCATGGAAGTTTGCTGCCTTCACTTTCGGTCGCGCCAGGTCTGCTTCGAATAAATTGTAGTGAGTGAGTAAATCGGCGTTTTGCAGGCGCAGGCTTTTTTCGAGTCGACGGCTGTTGGCGTAGGTTTCAACGCCTATGGGAGTGACGCCTTCGGCCGCGAGTGCATCCCAGACGGCCAGTCCATCGTCGTAGTTAAAGTGAAGCTCCCAGCCTTGCTCACCAACATAGGAAATTCGGAATGCTGCCACGTCGACACCATTGATGACGATATTCTTTACAGAGACAAACGGGCAGTTTTCATGACTGATGGCGTTGGGATCATCGATTATTTTTTGCAAAGTTGTGCGTGCGTTAGGACCCCACAGTCCCAGACAGGCGAACTCTGTGGTGCGATCTTCGATGATGGCATCGTAGCCGCGATCAGCTGCCATGCGTTGCAGCCACACGAGATCGCGTGCGCCGGAATCACCGCCATCCATGACACGGAAATGATTTGCCGCCATTCTAATCACGGTCAGGTCAGCTCTGACACCGCCCATATGATCAAGAAAATGCGTGTAGATACCTTTTCCGATGGGTGTATCGCCACCAACCTTCGCAACACAGACGTATTCCATTAAGTGTTCTGCATCTGGCCCGGTGACATCGATAATGGCAAAGTGCGAGAGGTTAACCATACCTACATCTTCAGATAGTTGCAGATGTTCAGCATTGGAGACTCGCCAAAAATGACGGTTATCCCACTCAGCTTCGCGGTTGGGGATCTTATCAGCAAATTTGCTGATTAAATGTTCATTGCTGGCGTAACCGTGCGCGCGTTCCCAGCCGGCAGCCTCCATGAAATATGCACCCAGTGCTTTTTCGCGCTCGTAGAAAGGACTACGGCGAATTCCTCGCCCCTTGGTGTAGGGCTCACGATTATGCACTGCCGGATTATAGATTTTAAAAGCGGTCTCGTAGCAGCGATCATGAATATATTGTTCTTCCTGCTGGAAGGGATAAAAGCGTGCGACATCGATACCACTGTGATCGAGATCTGTGTAGCCATCAGTCATCCAGTCAGCAATCACCTTACCGGTACCGGGGCCGTCTTTTACCCACACTGATACGGCATACCACAGTCCGCGCACATTTGCAGATTCCCCAATTGACGGCCCGCCATCAGCGGTTACCTGTAATAGTCCGTTGAACGATCTTTTTTCATCGTAGCCTAACTCTCCCAGTATCGGGGTGAGTTCGATGGCACGTTCGAGTGGTTCGATGATTTGATTCATCTCAAGGTCACGTTGTGATGGTGATAGCCGTGCCTGTTCTTTTTCAAGCAGGTCTCTCGGATGGCACATACGCGGGTCTTTTTCTTCGTAGTATCCCCATTCGATCATTCCGCCCTCAGAGGTGGTGGGGTCGCCTGTATCGCGCAAATAGGCAGAGTTACCCTGATCACGAAGCAGCGGATAGCCGATATGTTTACCGGTGCCTTCGAATTCGTTGTAGGGACCAAACCAAAGTAGCGGGTGATCCACTGGCATGACCGGCAAGTCCTCGCCTGCCATCTCTGCAATCAAACGACCCCACAGGCCTGCACAAACCACGACATAGTCTGCAGCAATATAACCCCGAGTGGTTTCAACCCCGATGATTTTACCGTCCCTGATGTCGAGTCCGGTGGCTGAGGTATTTGCAAAGGTGGCGAGTTTGCCGGTTTGTTCACAGGCATCAACAATTTCACCACTCACTACCTGGGAGCGGGGAGTGACCAGTCCGGCGTCGGGATCCCATAGTGCTCCCTGAATTTGGTCCTCTTCAAGCAAAGGCATTTTCTCTTTGGCCTCTGCAGCGCTGATCATTTTAGCGTTGGTTCCGAACGCTTTTCCTGACCCGACCTTGCGTTTGAGCTCACCCATACGGTCGTCATCACCTACACGCGCAACCTCAAGGCCGCCTGTCTTTGCATAGCGGCCCATTTTTTCATAGAAATCGATGCTGTACATGGTGGTGTAACAGGTCATGTGATCATGCGCGGTGGCATAACAGAAATCAGAGGCGTGGGCAGTTGAGCCTATATCCGTAGGGATCGCTGATTTATCGATTCCTACAATATTATCCCAGCCACGTTCGATGAGATGGTGTGCTACCGAAGCACCGACGATACCGCCCTGACCGATAATTACGACTTTGGCGCTGGAGGGAAAAGTTGCCATTGAAACACCCTGTCTGTGTGTGGGTTGCAGTGTTGCTTTTCAGCCTTTTACCGGGAGAATGCTGGTAGTGCACACTCGGCAACGCAGACCATATAGTGCAGCGAACCGTACTGCGGATCGCCAAAAGCGTTTTGCGTTAGGTTACATCAGATGGGGTAATCCGCAAGATCACAACGTCACCTTATTTTCACGTTGCGACAGTGTGCAGGCGGGCCGCTATTGTGACGTTGGCTCTCGGATGAGACATGTCTGTGAAGCGCTGAACCGGGCGCGATGTGGGTAGGTGTCTGCGCAGCGGTCATCACTAGACTGGATTATTCATGAGCCCAATTTCAGTCAGCATAGGGCGTCCAGAGGAAATCTGGCTAAGCAGGTCTGCCAATCGTCTGAGAAACGTGGCCCGCCACGTGCCGAGTAGGATGGGCCGAGATGTACCACCAGATTTTCTTCTGGCGTCGAATAGACACACTGCTATTTTGAAAAAGTTGCCCAAAAAGTACTTTGGAACTTTATACATAGCATATTCGCTAATATTTACTTGTCGCCTTATGAATAATCCAGGCCAGGTATGCGACACCAGTGTTGCGAACATCATTCAGACGTTATCTGCCGTATCGGTAATCCCTGCGGACTGCTCGGGATGGTCAGGCTGCGACGGTATCTATCTGTGCTTGTTTGCGGCGGGTACTCATTAACTTGAGTGCTGCAGTATACGGTACGGGTTTGCTGAAGTAATAACCCTGTAGTTGGTCGCAACCGTGAGCTTGCAACCACTCGATTTGTTCGGTTGTTTCCACTCCTTCGGCAACTACCGTCATATTCATGGACTTGCCCATTTCCAGAATGGTTGTCAGCAGGGCGGTGTCGTTGTTATCTTTCAAAAATGCCCGATCAATTTTCAGGTAGTGAATCGGGTACTTGTGAAGGTTGGCCAGATTGGAATACCCCGTGCCGAAATCATCAATAGAAACTTTAATTCCGTCATTGCTTAACCGGGTAAGAATATCCTGGACATGCGCTTCGTCGGTAATCAATGAAGATTCTGTGACTTCAAGGTTAAGGCGATGTGGTGGACAATCGGATTCAGCCAATAGTGCTCGCAGGCGTTCGAGAAAGTCGGGTGAGATAAATTGCTTGGGTGACACATTAACTGCGACTGAAATCCTGTGGCCGATGGCTTCCCATTTAGCCTGATCCTGCAGCGCCTGGCGGATCACCCACTCACCGATATCAAAGATAAGTCCGGTCTCCTCGGCCAGAGGAATGAATTCCAGCGGGCTGATCAGCCCGCGTGTGGGGTGCTGCCATCGTATCAAGGCTTCCATCTCGAGGATTTCGAAGGTGTCGGCGCAAACTTTGGGTTGATAGTACAGTTCGAATTGATTAGTGCGAATCGCAGCTACTAAATCCGTTTCAAGTAGTAGTCTGGCTTTATTAAGGATACCCATGCCGCGGTTATAGTGTTGGAAACCGCAGCCGTGGGCTTTCGCAGAGCACATGGCCACGGTCGCATAATGCAATAAAGCGGTTTCACTGTCGCCGTTGTCAGGGAAGGTGCTGACACCAATTGTGGGCGATATCCTTAAGCCATATCCGTCCACCTTGATAGGGGATCTGGCGAGATCAAGAATTCTTTGAATAGTTAATTCAAGATCGCTCGGGGTGCCGCTGAACAGAAAAACAAACTCATTTCCGCCGAGTCTTGCCACGGTACCGCCATCGCCGGTGACGCTTTTGAGAAGCTTGCTGGTTGCCACAATCAGGGAATCCCCGACTGCGTGCCCTAACGTATCGTTAACCACCTTTAAGCGATCAAGATCGATGAACAATAAACTGAATGACTCATTCGGATGTTTATTGATGCGATTTTTTATTTCATCAAGTAGTGCCAGTCGGTTAGGTAGTTTGGTCAGCGGATCTGTAAAAGCCAGTAGCATTTGCTCTTGCTGCACTCTTCGTTTTTCAGTCACATCTGTTGCACTGATCAGGTAAGTTGGTCTTCCATTTTCGGGGTCCGGGCTGGTTTGTATATTGACTGCATGCCAAAACTGGCCTTGATATGTATTAACTAAAAGCTCGAGGCTACAAGAGCCTTCGTTTTTAAATGATTCAATTACCCGGGTTCGATCATCTTTTGCTGCGATATAATCTACAAGTGACATCTTGCAGCTGCCAAATGCTGTACGAGCTGCAGGGTTAGCATAAACGAGTTCAAGCTGTTCATTGAATACACTGATCATGGTTGATGTATGCATGAGTGCCTGCATACTATGCAGGGCACTGGGTGTAGCGTCTATTTGACAATCCAGTATTTGAACTAACAGCGCAGCACGACCATCTTCCAGCATGTGGGTAGAAAATGCCATACGCATGGTCTTTGGTGTATTGTTAGGGAAGATGGTCCATTCATCATAGATAGTCGAGTTATTCTGTACACAGTCTCTGAGGTATTGTCGCAGGCGAAGGTGTACTTTGTCAGACATATCGTTAGAAAGATCACGAGCGCACAACTCTTCCATCGAGTTTGCATTCCAGTGAATGATTGCTTGTCGATTAGCCCAGAATATTCTGGAATGGTCGACATCGAATATCCATATCGGAAGTTCGATTGAATTTAATATTCTCGTATCCTTCATCGTCTGCAGCGTAAATATTCCATTTTGGGTAGTGCGGAAAAGCCAATGTCGTGCCACGGTTAAGGGATTATTTCTATGAGCAAGTGAAGTTAAATTAGTGATAATCACCGCGTCGAATAGTTTTTTTACAATGCATCAATAGCGATTATTTGATAGCCTCAACAGTGCTTTGTTCAGGGCCAGGCCGAAGAAGGTTGTTGTCTGTGCTATGTCTCTGTAACTGTTGCAAATACTTATTCTTGTAAACCGGAGATCGGGATAACAAACAGTTTTGTCTGGTGGTTTATGTGGTCCCGAACTGCTATTCGACCCAAGCTATGAAATCTGTTGAATTAGCCTGAATAAATGTAAGACTAACGAGGTTAAGTCTGTTTTATATATTCTTATGGCGCTTCGATAAATTGCGTGTATAGTCGCTGCGCGAATCAGGTGTGCTAAATCTGGCGCGCCTGCAGTTATAGTTGTCAATAATTAATCCGTGCGGGGACAAATCAACCATCTTTAGATGCTGCTGAATCGCTGAATCGCTGAATCCACTGATTGAGATTGTGCAACGACAATGGCGTTGGGCGTCGAAGTGCCACCCGCTGCATCGCGCTGGTAAACAGGAGGAGTTTAAAACGTACTGGGCAGAACCTCCACGAGTGCCAACACACCCTGACGGCCCCCAAGGCGATGGGAATCGTCGATCATCTGCGTTGTGTGAGAACAACTCTGCGCGGCAAATGATCGCACCATCATTTAGTAAAGCGCCTTCGCCAAGGCACGCTCTGGTGACATTGACTTCTGCCACGCGGACT
>CAZNOB010000189.1:0-10004 GCA_964574535.1 uncultured Granulosicoccaceae bacterium
ACCGACATCACCATCCACTGTGGCTTGTTACCTGACTCGATAAATGAATCAACCAGCTTCAGTCTTTTTATCAATCGCTTGAGCTTGGTTTCAGATTTAGTTGCATCAATTTCTTCACGAAGTTTGCGCGACTCTGATTCGAGCTCAATATCTTTCAGCAGGTCATGTACGGCTTCTGCTCCCATTCGAGCATCAAATTCATCGCCGTGTTCTTCAATCGCTTCCAGGTATTGTTCATCACTCAGAAGCTGCCCGCGCTCAAGTGTTGTCATGCCTTCATCAATTACCACGTAGGCTTCAAAATAAAGCACACGTTCGATTTCGCGCAGAGTCATATCAAGCAACAAACCAATACGCGATGGCAAAGACTTCAGAAACCAGATGTGCGCAACCGGGCTGGCAAGTTCGATATGCCCCATACGCTCACGTCGGACTCGCGTTAAGGTAACTTCAACACCACATTTCTCACACACCACACCGCGATGCTTGAGGCGCTTGTATTTACCACACAAACATTCGTAGTCCTTAACAGGGCCAAAAATTTTCGCGCAAAATAAACCATCACGCTCCGGCTTGAACGTCCGGTAGTTGATTGTCTCCGGCTTTTTTACTTCTCCATAGGACCAGGAGCGGATCATTTCAGGCGAAGTCAGGCCGATTCGAATACGGTCGAAGTCTTCGTTAGGTGTTTGCTGCTTGTAGTTAAACAGTAAATCTTTCATTTTTTCTCCAAAGCGGGTTAGATACGGGGTTTATTACTAAGCCTCGTATGCCCTAGTCCTGCTCTAACTGGATGTTGATTCCAAGTGATCGAATTTCTTTCAGGAGTACGTTAAACGACTCTGGCATTCCTGCTTCCATTCGATGATCCCCGTCAACAATGTTTTTGTACATCTTATTTCGACCGACAACATCATCTGACTTGACCGTCAACATTTCACGTAAGGTGTAAGCTGCTCCGTAAGCCTCAAGCGCCCAGACTTCCATCTCTCCGAAACGCTGGCCACCAAACTGTGCTTTACCGCCCAGAGGCTGCTGCGTCACCAGACTGTATGGCCCAGTCGAACGTGCATGCATTTTGTCATCAACCAGGTGGTTCAGCTTCAACATGTGCATATAGCCAACAGTGACAGGTCGATCAAATGCCTCGCCCGATCTACCGTCATACAAAGGAGTTTGTCCCGACTCAGGCAATTGGGCGAGCTGCAGCATTTTCTTGATTTCACTCTCTGCCGCACCATCAAACACCGGTGTTGCCATGGGTACGCCACCGCGCAGGTTGTGCGCTAGTTCAACGACCTCTTCATCCGTTAAAGAATCAATATCGGTCTTTTTGACCTCATCGTTGTGGTTGTATACCTGATCAAGAAAATCACGAATCTCGGCAACAGTTTTCTGCGCATCAATCATCGCAGCAATACGATGACCCAGTCCTTTGGCAGCCCAGCCAAGATGCGTTTCCAGCACCTGCCCCACATTCATTCGCGAAGGTACACCCAACGGGTTCAAACAAATATCTACGGGTCGGCCGCTCTCGTCGTATGGCATATCTTCAACAGGCACAATCATTGAGATTACCCCTTTATTACCATGACGTCCGGCCATCTTGTCACCAGGCTGCAGGCGTCGCTTAACGGCAAGATAAACCTTAACCATTTTAAGCACACCCGGTGCTAGTTCGTCACCAGAGGTAATCTTCTCCTTCTGCTCAACAAAACGCTGTTCGAACTGCTCACGCTGTTCGTTTATCTGAGCGCTCATTTTTTCAAGCTGAACGTTAAGATCTTCATCTTGCAGGCTAATATTTAACCACGAGTCACGTTCAATACCATCGAGATATTCATTGCTGATGCTAGTGCCTTTCGTGAGCCCGTTAGGACCTTTATCAGCATCCTGTCCAAGGATCAGACGCTCGATTCGCGAGAACATGTCGTCTTCAACAATCCGCAACTCATCATCCAGATCCTTGCGTACCTGCTTAAGCTCTTCACGCTCTACCTGCAAAGCACGCGCATCTTTATCTACACCGTCACGAGTAAACACACGTACATCAATAACAGTACCGTCCATTCCAGGTGGTACGCGCAGAGAAGTATCTTTTACGTCAGACGCCTTCTCGCCAAAGATCGCACGCAGAAGTTTCTCTTCAGGTGTCAGCTGTGTTTCACCCTTGGGAGTGACCTTACCGACCAGAATATCATTAGGTCGAACTTCTGCACCTACGTACACTACCCCTGACTCATCAAGCTTTGATAACAGGCCTTCAGACACATTCGGTATATCAGCAGAAATCTCTTCAGGCCCAAGCTTGGTGTCACGAGCAACACAGTTGAGTTCTTCAATATGAATGGTAGTGAAACGATCTTCCTGAACGACGCGCTCTGAGATCAGAATCGAATCCTCAAAGTTATAGCCATTCCAGGGCATGAACGCGATAAGCATGTTTTGACCAAGCGCCAACTCACCCATATCGGTACTCGGGCCGTCAGCCAGTACATCACCACGCGCTATCACATCACCGGGCTTCACCAGCGGACGCTGATTCATGCAGGTGTTTTGATTAGATCGGGTGTACTTGGTGAGTGTGTAAATATCCACACCGGTTTCACCCTGACCAGCTTCATCATCATTGGCACGAACCACAATTCGTCCCGCATCCACTGAATCCACACTGCCGCCCCGCACCGCGACCACAGTTGCACCGGAGTCAACAGCAACAGTTCGCTCCATGCCCGTGCCCACCAGTGGTTTTTCTGCACGCAGAGTAGGCACCGCCTGGCGTTGCATGTTTGATCCCATCAAAGCTCGGTTTGCATCATCGTGCTCAAGGAAAGGAATCATTGACGCCGCGACCGATACAATCTGCTTCGGAGAAACATCGATGTATTCCACCTTGTCCGGTGGCATCATGGCGAATTCATTTTTAAATCGGCAAGATACTAATTCATCAGTTAGTCTGCCGTCGTCATCAAGAGCTGCGTTTGCCTGAGCAATTACATAATTACCCTCTTCGATTGCAGATAAATAACCGACATCAGACTGTACCTTGCTATCACCGACCTTACGATATGGCGTTTCAAGAAATCCATACTGATTAGTGCGTGCATAAACAGCAAGCGAGTTAATCAAACCAATGTTTGGTCCTTCCGGTGTTTCAATCGGGCAAACACGACCGTAGTGGGTGGGGTGAACATCACGGACTTCGAAGCCCGCCCTTTCACGAGTCAAACCACCCGGGCCAAGTGCCGAAACACGGCGTTTATGTGTCACTTCAGATAATGGATTATTTTGATCCATGAACTGAGATAACTGACTTGAACCAAAAAACTCCTTGATTGCCGCTGCAATTGGCTTGGCATTGATGATGTCTTGCGGCATCAAGCCTTCACTTTCCACCATCCCCAAACGCTCACGTACCGCACGCTCTACCCGAACCAGACCCACGCGGAAAACGTTTTCCGCCATTTCGCCGACACTTCGAATTCGTCGATTTCCCAAGTGATCGATATCATCAACGATACCGTGGCCGTTGCGAATATCGATCAGACACTTGAGCACTTCAAGAATATCGTTCTTATCAAGAATACCAGGACCTGTGATTTCATCACGACCCAGGCGACGGTTAAATTTCATGCGTCCAACGGCCGAGAGATCATAACGGTCTTCTGTGAAGAACAGATTATTGAACAGCGTTTGAGCCGCTTCCTTGGTGGGAGGCTCACCCGGGCGCATCATGCGATAGATTTCAACCTGTGCTTCCAGCTGATTGGTAGTCTGGTCAATTCGCATTGTGCTGGAAATGTATGGACCACGATCCAGATCGTTGGTGTAGATGAACTGAACTTCCTTAGGTCGGATTTCAAGAAAACGCTCTACGTTTTCTTCAGTGAGTTCAGTATTGGCATTCATGCCTTCAAAAGCTTCACCAGTTTCCTTATCGATCAGGTCGTGTGCCAGCACCTTACCGATGAAATATTCATCAGGCACTTCCAGCTTTTCAAGACCGGCCTTTTCCATTTGTCGAACGTGCTTGGCATTGATTCGACGACCTGCCTCAACAATGACTTTCTTACCGTCTTTCAGATCAAACCCGAAGGTTTCGCCACGAAGACGCTTGGGCACCAGCTCAAGACTTGCCTTGGCTTTGGTCATTGTGACTTTGTCAGTCTCGAAAAAAGCACCGAGTATTTCTTCGGTGGTGTAGCCGAGAGCTCGAAGTATGATTGAAGCTGGTAGTTTTCTTCGTCTGTCGATTCGAGTAAACACGCAGTCTTTGGCATCAAATTCAAAATCCAGCCAGGACCCGCGGTAAGGAATGACACGCGCAGAAAATAACAACTTTCCGGACGAGTGTGTTTTGCCGCGATCGTGATCAAAGAACACACCCGGACTACGATGCAGCTGCGACACAATGACGCGCTCTGTGCCATTGATAATGAAGGTACCGTTACCGGTCATGAGTGGTAACTCACCCATGTACACTTCTTGTTCCTTGATATCCTTTACAACGCGATTATCACCGGAAGCCTTGTCGTAGATTACAAGACGACATAACACGCGCAGTGGTGCCGCATAGGTTAACCCACGAATGCTACATTCACGCTCTGTGAACGGAGGTTTGCCAAGACGGTACTTGACGTACTGAAGCTCTACATTGCCAGCATAGCTGACAATAGGCATCACCGATTTAAATGCACCGTGCAGTCCGACATCAGCCATCTCTTCGGTGGTTTTGTCTTTCTGCAGAAACGAACGGTACGAATCTAGCTGCGTTTTCAGCAGATAAGGTACCTCGAGAATTGATTGACGTTTGCCAAAATCTTTTCTGATACGTTTTTTTTCGGTGAAGGAATAGGTCATCAACGTTCCTCGTTACCCACATATATTTGGCTTAACAATGCGTCCAAACACGACGCCCGCTTCTTATGTTTATTCTTGCCCGTCTAAACAATCAAATTTGTCCAGATACAGGAAAAGGCCGACGCTAAAAAGCGACGGCCTGAATCCTGGGCACCACTGTCGGCTTATTACTTAAGCTCGGCGGCGGCTCCAGCTTCTTCAAGCTGCTTCTTGACCTCTTCAGCTTCATCCTTGCCAACACCTTCTTTAACAGGTGCTGGTGCACTTTCAACCAGTGCTTTCGCTTCTTTAAGGCCCAATCCGGTGATTGCTCGAACCGCTTTAATCGCACCCACCTTGTTGTCACCAGCACTGGACAGAATGACATCGAACTCAGTCTGCTCTTCACCACCACCACCGCCGCCTTCAGCAGCAGCAGGCGCAGCAGCAACGGCAGCAGCCGCGCTAACGCCAAATTTTTCTTCCATGTCGCTGATCAGATCAACCACTTCCATCACGGTCATGTTGGAGATGGATTCTAAAATTTCTTCTTTAGACATTATTTGTTACCTAATGTGTTAGTTGCACATTGCCAATTTGGCAAGCTTTTTGTGCAAATTTTGAGTGAAATAAAATCAATAAGTTATGAAGCATCTTTGGAGAGGCGAACTGCCTCGACCGTTCTGACTAATTTGCCAGGGACTTCGTTGAGTGTTCTTGCGAGCTTGCCAATCGGCGCCTGCATCACGGACATCAGCATTGAGATTGCTTCGTCGCGTGTTGGCAGATTGGCCAATTTACCGATTTCACTTGCTTCCAGCTTTTGACCGCCAACGGCAGCCCCGGTAATGACAAGCTTGTCGTTTTCTTTCGCAAAATCACGCAGCAGTCTTGCCGCAGAACCGGGATCTTCCTGAGAAAAAGCAAAGATCAGAGGGCCCTGCATGCCATCCTGCATACACTCAAACTCGGTACCTTGTACCGCGCGCTTAGCCAAAGAATTCTTGACCACACGCAGATACACACCAGTACCACGCGCCTTCGCACGCAGTTCAGTGAGATCGGTAACCGTGATTCCCCGGTACTCAGCCATCACTGCTGAGTGTGCAGATGACGCAACATCCGCTACTTCAGCAACTACTGCTTCTTTCTCTTGTCGAGTTAAAGCCATTGAGCACCTTTCGGATTGCCAGCGAGCCAGCAGTCCATCGTTACGCGTAAATTAATACGCTAAGTTAAAACGCCGAAAACAGTTAGTTTCCGACCCGTCTACGCAGGCAATTAAGCGGCATAAAAACCGCACCTGCGATCTTTGACATGAAACATCCCGCACCCGGGTTATTCCACTCAAAGTCTTGCTTGTTGCCGATACCAGCGACAACAACTATTCAGAGATTCGCTAAATGTTTAAATCAGGTTAGCGGACCAAGGTCTACCATTAAGCCAGGCCCCATCGTCGAGGAGACTGTCGCCTTTCCCAGATAGATACCTTTCGCAGCAGAAGGTTTCGCTTTAATCAACTCAGCAACCAGGCCTTTCAGATTTTCTTCCAGCGCATTGGCGTCAAACGTGACCTTGCCGAGGGGACAATGGATGATTCCAGCCTTATCTGTCCGGAATTGAACCTGACCCGCTTTAGCATTTTTTACCGCTGATTCAACATCAGGTGTGACCGTACCTACCTTAGGGTTTGGCATCAAACCACGCGGACCAAGTACTGTACCCAGTGCACCCACAACCCGCATTGAGTCCGGCGTCGCAATGACAACATCAAAATCCAGATTGCCACCTTTAATAGAGTCAGCTAAATCGTCAAAACCGACGATATCTGCACCGGCTGCCTTAGCTTTTTCTGCTTGCTCTCCCTGTGCGAACACAGCAACTCGCATGGTTCTGCCGGTACCATTAGGAAGTACGGTAGAGCCGCGCACAACCTGGTCGGATTTCCGAGGGTCAACCCCAAGATTGATCGCTACGTCAACGGTCTCGTCAAATTTTACTGAAGATACTTCCTTCAGCAAACCAAAGGCTTCATTAATCGGGTAAACCTTTTCACGATCAATTTTTTCTTTGATCAGTTTATTGCGCTTAGTGACTTTCGCCATGATCAAACTCCCTCCACGTCAAGGCCCATACTGCGCGCACTGCCCGCAATAGTTCTAACAGCTGCGTCCATACTCGATGCCGTGAGATCAGGATCTTTCGCCTTGACGATTTCTTCCAGCTGTTCGCGAGTCACCTTACCAACCTTCTTTGTATTCGGTTCTCCACTACCCTTCTGCAGGCCGGCAGCTTTCTTCAGCAGATACGACGCCGGGGGAGTTTTCATTACATAAGAAAACGACCGATCGTTGTATACAGTGATGGTTACCGGTACCGGAGCACCCGCTTCCAGAGACTGAGTTGCTGCATTAAATTGCTTGCAGAACTCCATGATGTTGACACCATGCTGACCAAGAGCCGGACCTACCGGCGGACTTGGGTTTGCCTGACCTGCAGGCACTTGAAGCTTTATATAAGCATCGATCTTTCTGGCCATTTTATCTCCTACGGGTGCAAGCGCCTCGCGGCTCCCCGATGATCTGGACCGTTAGTGGGAATGAGCCGTCAGGCTTTTTCTACCTGACTGAACTCGAGTTCAACCGGGGTGGAGCGACCAAATATTTGCACTGCGACAAGCAATTTGGCTTTTTCAAAATTCACTTCTTCTACAACGCCGTTGAAGTCATTGAACGGACCATCAGTCACACGAACAACTTCACCAACATCAAACAGCACCTTGGGACGCGGCTTATCGACGCCGTCCTGCACTCGCTGCAGGATTGAATCAGCTTCGCGAGCGCTAATCGGCGCTGGCCGATCAGCAGTACCGCCGATAAAGCCAAGTACTCTTGGCACATTTTTAACCAGATGCCAGGTTTCATCATTCAAATCCATCTGCACCAATACATAGCCTGGGAAAAACTTGCGTTCAGAACGTCGTTTCTGGCCACCACGAATCTCTACCACCTCTTCCGTGGGAACAAGAATTTCACCAAAATATTCAGTTAAGCCTTCGCGCTCTATGCGCTCTTCAAGAGATCGTTTTACCGATGCTTCATAACCGGAGAACGCCTGCACGACATACCAGTTTTTCTCTGCAACTGCGTTTAGCTCTGTCATCTCGTTCTCCATCAACTACCTAGGTTTGTGATGAATCGAAAAGCCCCGCTCAGCATCCAATCTAGTAACCACAGAAACACACCGACAATAAACACGATAATCATGACCATGATTGTCGTCTGGGTTGTCTCAGCCCGAGTAGGCCACACAACTTTCCTGACTTCGGTACGCGAATCCTTAAAAAAACCGACAGTACGCATACCGTGTGCGGTTTGCAGATACAAAAATACCGCAACGGCCAGCACCACCAATAGCGCCAACACCCGGTAAAGAAACGAGAATTGTCCGAACAGATAGAACAGAATCAGTCCACCAACCACTAGTGCTACCGCACCTAGCATCTTGATTCGATCTGCCGGATTCGCTGTTAATTCTGCTTTTGCAGCCATTTAAATTCCAATTAGTATCTGCCACCTAAAATTAAGTGGCAGGCCAGGAGGGAATCGAACCCCCAACCTGCGGTTTTGGAGACCGCTGCTCTGCCAATTGAGCTACTGGCCTAACATACGCGCTGAAACGGACCAAAAATCCCCTTTAGCGCTTAACGCAAAAGAGCGGAAACGAAAATCGCCCCCGCCCGAACTCAAGATCCGGCTAGATAGCCGAATACTTATACTTTTATCATTCAGGATTTTTTCAATCCCGAAAAATTAATTCCCTATGAATTAATCTTGGAAACAACGCCAGCGCCAACAGTTCGGCCACCTTCCCGGATTGCAAAACGCAGCCCTTCTTCCATCGCAATCGGCGCTATCAGCTCTACGTCCATCTTGATGTTGTCACCCGGCATTACCATCTCTACCCCTTCCGGCAGCTCACATGCGCCTGTCACATCTGTTGTTCGGAAGTAAAATTGCGGACGATAGCCTTTGAAAAATGGCGTGTGGCGACCACCTTCGTCTTTCGACAATATGTACACCTCACACTCAAACTTAGTGTGCGGGTTGATGCTTCCTGGCTTACACAGCACCTGACCACGTTCTACGTCGTCTCGCTTTGTACCTCGCAGTAACACACCACAGTTGTCTCCCGCTTCGCCCTGATCCAGCAGCTTGCGGAACATCTCTACACCCGTCACTGTTGTTTTGGTTGTCTCTTTGATGCCCACGATCTCGACTTCTTCGCCAACCTTTACAATGCCTCGCTCGATTCGACCTGTTACCACCGTTCCTCGACCTGAGATCGAGAATACATCTTCGATCGGCAGCAGGAAGGCGCCGTCTACTGGTCGCTCTGGCAGAGGAATGTAGTCATCCATCGCCGCTACCAACTTACCAATTGATGGTGTTCCGATGTCGCTGGTGTCGCCTTCCAGGGCTTTCAATGCACTACCTGTCACTATCGGCGTGTCGTCACCTGGAAATTCGTACTTGTCCAGAAGCTCTCTTACTTCCATTTCAACGAGCTCTAGTAGTTCTTCGTCATCTACCTGATCCGCTTTGTTCAGATACACAACAATGTAAGGTACGCCTACCTGACGGGCCAACAGGATGTGCTCGCGCGTTTGCGGCATTGGGCCATCTGCCGCCGAACAGACCAGGATCGCTCCGTCCATTTGCGCAGCACCTGTGATCATGTTCTTCACATAATCCGCGTGGCCAGGGCAATCTACGTGCGCATAGTGACGGCCTTCCGACTCATACTCCACGTGCGATGTGGCTATCGTTATGCCTCGTGCTCTTTCTTCCGGAGCATTATCTATCTGGTCGAATGCCTTGACGTCTCCGCCCATGGCTTCTGCCTGAACCTTTGTCAGTGCCGCTGTTAACGTGGTCTTTCCATGGTCAACGTGACCTATTGTCCCTACGTTTACGTGCGGTTTGGTTCGTTCAAATTTTTCCTTCGACATTACTGATGACCCTGGATTGTTGTTGGTCGGTTAAATAAATATTGCTGGTGTTACGCAGCCTAAAAAGCCGACTTCGCTGTGACGCGCCGCCGGTCCTGCCTGGAGCCCATAATCGGAATTGAACCGATGACCTCTTCCTTACCAAGGAAGTGCT
>CAZNOB010000190.1:0-9965 GCA_964574535.1 uncultured Granulosicoccaceae bacterium
ACCGCTGCGCTGCCTCTATAGCAGCATCTAAGGCGCTGTACTCACTTTTTCTGAGTTTCGCTTAGAATGGGCTCGATCCAGTAAAATTCCGTGCGGCATCTTATATACCGCTCTATATGCTTCAGTACTCGAAAAATTTATGCAACACCAGGGTTAATAACGGGTGTCATAGTGCGTGTCGCAAGTAATGTGGACAAGCACTACTTTAGCAAGTCTGCCATCTTATATAGATGCTCCAGTGCCTGGCGCGGCGACACATCATTGATATCAAGGTTTTCCATATAACTATCTAACGCGCCTGGTGTGCTTTCAAACAGGCCCATCTGCATCTTTGGTTCAGGGATGTTGGGCGTGGGTGTTTTTTTACTAGTCACGCCGCTTTGATCGCCGGCTTCGAGTGCTTGTAGTCGTTCCCGCGCATCGTTCAACACTGATTGGGGCAGGCCAGCCAGTTTTGCAACTTGCAAGCCGTAGCTTTTGTTGGCAGCACCGGATTTCACGTTGTGCATAAAAACAATTTCATCGTTGTGTTCTACCGCGTCAAGATGCACATTGCCGATGGTTTTTCTTGTCTCGGCCAGCTGGGTGAGTTCAAAGTAGTGTGTTGCAAATAGAGTAAATGCGCGATTACCTTTTGCCAGCGCTTCCGCACAGGCCCATGCCAGTGACAGACCATCATAGGTACTGGTGCCGCGACCAATTTCATCCATCAATACCAAACTTTCCGATGTGGCGTTGTGCAGAATGTCCGCCGCTTCAGTCATCTCAACCATAAAGGTGGAACGACCACTGGCGAGATCGTCTGATGCACCAATGCGTGTGAAGATTCGATCTACCGGACCCAGCTTGCAGGTCATGGCGGGTACATGGCTGCCGATATGTGCCAGCAAAACGATTAACGCCGTCTGCCGCATATAGGTTGATTTACCGCCCATGTTGGGGCCGGTAATAAGCAACATTCTTTGTTTCGGGTCCAGGTGCAGGTTGTTTGGAACAAAGGGCGCATCCAGTGTGTCTTCGATTACGGGATGACGGCCTGCTTCATAGTGAATTAATGGTTCAGCCGTAAATTCGGGGCGGGTCCAGTTTAATGCCTGTGAGCGCTCTGCCATGTTTTGCAGTACATCCAGCTCTGCTATTGCCTGAGCGCCTTGTTTTAGTGCAGCAAGGTTAGTGGCCAGTTTTGACAATAGTTCTTCGTACAGTGCGCGTTCGCGATGTAGTGATCGTTCGCGTGCAGACAATACTTTATCTTCGAATTCTTTTAATTCTTCGGTGATATAACGCTCGGCGCCTTTAAGGGTTTGCCGTCGAGTGTATTCCGTCGGTATGGTGCCGTTGCTGGCTTTGGATATTTCGATATAGTATCCGTGTACCCGGTTATAGCCGACTTTCAGACCGGTTATTCCGGTACGTGTTCGCTCCCGTTGTTCAAGATCAGATAAATAACCATCTGCGTTATCGCTGAGTGTTCGCAACTCATCAAGTGCTTCATCATAGCCAGTGCGTATTGCGCCACCATCCTTGATCAGTGTTGGTGGTTCATCAGCGAGTGCGTTGTTCAACAGGGATCTTTCAGCATCAAAACCATCAAGGCAGTCGGCAATGTTATCCAGCAACTGATTTGACTGCTGGCTGATCAATTGGTGTAGATCGGGTAGCAGGCGCAGGGTATCCCTGAGGCTTAATAAATCACGCGGGCGAGCACTGCCAATAGAAACCCGTGCCAATATCCTTTCAATGTCGGCAATGCCTTTTAGTGTAACTGCAACATCACTGGCGAGGCTCAGGTCTTGTAGAAACACATCGACACAGTCCAGCCGTGTGTTAAGAATATGATGATCTCTGACTGGACGGTTGAGCCATCGGGTGAGTAGTCGACCGCCCATGCTGGTGCAGGTTTTATCAAGTAGTGCACGCAGTGTGGCTGATGGCTGGCCGCTGATGCTGGTGTCTATCTCGAGGTTGCGACGAGTTGCGGCATCAAGTGCCAGTGCGTCACGCGGTGACTCTGTGCTGATGCCTGATATATAAGGTGGCGCACCGCGATGGGTTTCTCGCACATATTGCAATACGCAACCGGCGGCGGCGGTGGCTCGCGCTAATTCTTCGCAACCAAAGCCTCGCAGATCTTTGCTGCCAAATAATTTACAGAGTTGTTCATGGGCGCTGTGTGGATCAAAATGCCAGGCGGGGCGCGGTCGCACCTTATGACCGCCGTATTGGTCTGCGATGGCAAATTCTTCACTGATCAAAAGCTCGGCGGGTTTCAGTCTTGCCAGTTCTGCCTGCAGTAGCTGTTCTGTTTGAAATTCTGACACCTGGATAACGCCAACCGCCAGGTCGATACTTGCGACACCGAACCAATCGCCGTCTATGGTCACCGCGGTGAGTAAACACTGTTGCCGATCTTCGAGTAACGCCTCATCAGTGACGGTGCCCGGCGTCAGTACCCGCACCACCTGACGCTCGACAGGTCCTTTGCTGGTGGCCGGATCTCCAATCTGTTCGCATATTGCTACAGACTCTCCCCGGGCGACCAGTTTGGCCAGATAGCCTTCCACCGAGTGCTGTGGCACACCGGCCATCGGTATGGCCTGACCTCCCGAGTGACCGCGTGCCGTCAGTGTGATAGACAACAATTCGGACGCGCGTTTTGCGTCATCGAAAAAAAGCTCATAGAAGTCACCCATTCGATAAAACAGTAGTGTTTCGGGATATTCTGCCTTCAGGCCGAGATACTGTCGCATCATCGGGGTTTGTTTGGCTGCGGTGGGAGAAGTCATCCGCGTATTGTATCCAACCAGGGCTGACTGTGACCACTATTGAGGTCAAAGGAGGTGTTGATCAGGGGTGAGTTTGTTGCCAAAGCGCCGCTGAATTAAACTGCGTAAAAACTGGAGTGATCATAATGGAAGAGCAACAGGCGCTGGTGCAGCAGCTTGCCACCATAGCAACGCAGCAAAAGCTGATTATTTCAACCGCTGAATCTTGTACCGGTGGACTGATCGCCGCTGTGTGTACGGATCTCGCTGGCAGTTCTGTGTGGTTTGATCGAGGGTTTGTGACTTACAGCAACGAGGCAAAGCAGGATCTGCTGGGAGTCACCGAAGAAACACTGCTAGGGCAGGGTGCGGTAAGTGCCGCGACTGTTGCGCAAATGGCACAGGGAGCATTGGCGAGAAGCAAGGCAACCATCGCGGTATCCGTCAGTGGGATTGCCGGTCCGGGCGGTGGTAGCCTGGATAAGCCGGTGGGTACGGTCTGGCTTGCCTGGGCGAGCGAAGGTTTTGGCCATCGTACCCGCCACTTTATGTTCGGTGGCAATCGCGCAGATATCCGCCGGCAAGCGGTGACTGAAGCGCTTCGCGGATTGCTTGCTTGTATCGTTTCTGAAGCACCTGTAGCCCCGGTGAGGCACTAGAGCGGGTAGCTCGAAAGTACTGGATTAATTTACAGCTAAGGGTGTGATGTGGCCAATGTTTATGCGATAATTTGGGCACTATTCAAGTATCATCAGCCGTAACCTCAGGAGTCCCGAATCGTGGATGACAACAAAAAGAAAGCCCTCAGCGCCGCACTTGGCCAAATCGAAAAGCAATTCGGTAAAGGCGCGGTTATGCGCATGGGCGACTCGCAGATTAACCGGGATATCGGAGTCATCTCTACCGGATCTCTCACGCTCGATATCGCGCTGGGTATTGGCGGTTTGCCCAAGGGGCGTATCGTTGAGATTTATGGTCCGGAATCGTCAGGTAAAACCACCCTCACGTTACAGGCAATTGCCGAATGCCAGAAAGCAGGTGGCACTGCCGCATTCATCGATGCCGAGCATGCACTCGATCCAACCTATGCTGAGAAGCTGGGTGTTAATGTAGATGATTTATTAGTTTCGCAGCCGGATACCGGCGACCAGGCGCTCGAAATAACAGACATGCTGGTGCGTTCTGCGTCAGTAGATATCATCGTTGTTGACTCGGTAGCCGCGTTGACGCCAAAGGCAGAAATCGAAGGTGATATGGGTGACCACCACGTGGGTTTGCACGCACGACTGATGTCTCAGGCGCTGCGCAAACTGACGGCCAATATCAAACGCTCTAACACACTGGTGATATTTATTAACCAGATTCGAATGAAAATTGGCGTGATGTTCGGCAGCCCCGAAACAACCACAGGTGGTAACGCTCTGAAATTCTATTCCTCGGTAAGACTGGATATTCGTCGAATAGGCTCTTTAAAGAAAGGCGATGAGATCATAGGCAATGATACTCGAGTGAAAGTTGTCAAGAACAAAATGGCACCTCCGTTTAAACAGGCGGAGTTCGAAATTCTTTACGGCGAAGGCACATCTCACGAAGGTGAGTTGATTGACCTCGGGGTAAAAAATGGCCTGATCGAAAAGGCAGGTGCCTGGTATAGCTACAACGGAGATCGTATTGGTCAGGGCAAAGACAATGTACGCAATCACATGAAAGACACGCCTGAGATGACCAAGCAGCTCGATACCAAATTGCGTTCTATGTTATTGCCGGAAGTGAATGGCAATGATGAATCCACTGACGCAGATAAGAAAAATGCGGCTAAAGAGCAAGAAATCAGCTAACGCAGTCGATCCCGCGGATCTAATTGACGATGAACCCCCGGCCACGGAACCCCTGGATGAGCACGAAAAAGCAGAACTGCGGCGCAAATTAATTGCCTCGGTTCGGCACCGTGCTGTGGGGTTACTGGCCAGGCGGGAGCATGGCCGGTCAGAACTTCGCGATAAACTAATACAGCGTGATCTGCCGGTCGACGCCATTGACATCGCACTCGATGATCTGGCCGCTCGCGGCTTGCAATGTGATGTCAGGTTTGCAGAATCCTATACCCGCATGCGGGTGAATCGTGGCTTTGGTCCAAACAAGGTCCGTGCAGATTTACAATTGCGTAAATTAACCCGAGAAGTCATCGAAGATGCAATCTCTGAAAATGATGCCAATTGGTCCGATAACGCTTACAATGCTCTCCTGAAAAAATTCGGTGACCCCGACAACCACTTCGGCAGGGTGACAGCTCAGCAGAACTTTGGCTCGTCTGCCTCAGATCGAGCCCGAATGCAGCGTTTCTTGCACTCCAGAGGTTATAATCCGTCTGATATAAGTTCGGCGATCAATCGGGTGCGACAACGTGTAAACTAGCTCATTCGGTTGTCTGTGAAGGGTCGATGGCGGGCTTTGTCAGGTGATTCAGCAGCAACTGGACTGCGCGTTAAATGGCCGCTGAACATGCCAATGCTCACTGCAGGATCTTTTCAATCATTCAGCTAAAAAACAAGGGAATAGCCCGAGTTTAACCAGTTATTGCAGCTTATAGACGACCCCATGTTGGCGCAGTAGACACTGTACCCTATCTCCATTTTTTAAAAATGAACTCATAAATCATGTTATCAACCTCTGATATTAGAAATCGTTTTCTGACCTTTTTTGAAGGTAAGGGACACGAGATTGTTAAATCCAGTCCTCTGGTTCCGGGTAACGATGCGACGTTATTGTTTACCAATGCTGGAATGGTGCAGTTTAAAGACCTGTTCCTCGGACTGGAAAGTCGCGGCTACAATCGCGCCACGACTTCTCAGCGGTGTGTTCGAGCAGGTGGCAAGCATAACGATCTTGAAAATGTGGGCTATACGGCCAGGCATCACACCTTCTTCGAAATGTTGGGTAACTTCAGCTTTGGTGACTACTTCAAGCGGGACGCAATCAACTACGCGTGGGAGTTTCTGACCGAAGAGCTGGAACTGCCAGCTGATAAATTATGGGTTACAGTTTTCGAAGAGGACGATGAAGCCTACGATCTTTGGGCTAAAAATATTGGTGTACCCGAAGAGCGCATAGCACGGATTGGTGCGAAGGATAATTTTTGGCAAATGGGAGACACAGGTCCTTGCGGTCCGTGCTCTGAAATATTTTTTGACCATGGCCCCGATGTTTTTGGTGGGCCTCCCGGAACGCCGGATGAAGACGGTGATCGGTATATAGAAATCTGGAACCTGGTTTTTATGCAGTTTGATCGTGCCGCCGACGGAACGCTCACACCGCTTCCCAAACCCAGTGTTGATACCGGAATGGGGTTAGAGCGGATCGCGGCTGTACTTCAGCATGTTCATAATAATTATGAGATCGATCTATTCAAAGATTTGTTGACTCATGTCAGGTCCGTGGTCGGGGCTGCAGACTCTAACAGCCCATCACTCAATGTGATTGCTGATCATATACGCTCATGTGCATTTATGATCGTTGATGGCGTGCTTCCATCCAATGAAGGGCGTGGTTATGTATTAAGGCGGATTATCCGACGTGCTGCTCGCCATGGTCATAATCTGGGCAAGACGGATCCCTTTTTCCATCAGCTGGTAGAACCACTTGCCACGTTGATGGGGGATGCTTTTCCAGAGCTTAAGGCAGCTCAAAAGCAAGTGGAGGATGCACTGCTTGCCGAAGAGCTACGTTTTGCCGAAACCCTGAGCCAGGGGATGAAAATACTGGAAGAAGATCTGGCGCAATTGAAATCAGACACCGTGCCCGGAGACGTTCTGTTCAAGCTTTACGATACTTATGGTTTTCCTCTGGATCTAACCGCCGACATTGCTCGAGAGCGTGATCTCAAAATTGACGAGGCGGGTTTCGACGTGCAGATGGAAGCACAGCGTGCGCGTGCACGTGCTGCCAGCCAGTTTGCCAGTGCCTCTGCTATAAAGGTGTCGGTTAACACTGAAACTTTGTTTACTGGCTATGAAGAGCTTACCGGTAATTCAAAGGTGACCGATCTCTTTGTAGATGGACAGCCTGTTGATCAGGTTAGTTTTGATGGTTCACCAGATTCCGACGCTGAAGATTTTACACCGATCATTATAGTACTTGATCAAACTCCTTTTTATGGTGAATCTGGTGGACAGATCGGTGATAACGGTTTTATGCAAAGTGCAAATGCAGAGTTCAATGTAATTGACACTCAGAAATCCGGCAACGCTCTACTGCACTACGGTGCGTTAGTGAGCGGAAGTATCGCGGTGGGTGATGAGATAGTAGCCACAGTTGATGCACAACGTCGGGAATCGACTGGACGAAATCACTCTGCAACCCATTTGTTGCATGCCGGATTGCGCAGAGCACTGGGTGATCATGTGCAGCAAAAGGGATCGCTCGTGACACCGGGTTATCTGCGTTTTGATTTTTCGCACTCCGAACCGGTTTCAGCTCTTCAACTGGGTGCGATTGAAACCTGGGTTAATGAACAAGTCAGAGTTAACAGTCAGGCGACAACATCCGAGATGAGTATGGAAGAGGCTATTGATAAAGGCGCAATGGCTTTGTTCGGTGAAAAGTATGGCGAAGTCGTTCGAGTTGTTGAAATTGGTGAGAACTCAACCGAGCTCTGTGGTGGTACGCATGTTAACCGTAGCGGAGATATCGGTCTGTTTAGAATAATTGGTGAGACTGGAGTTGCGTCCGGGGTTCGACGCGTGGAAGCCCTGACTGGTGCTGCGGCGATTGACCATACAGTGAAGGAACATCAGACGCTTCAGTCTATCGCCGGTGCGCTAAAAACACCGCTTGCCAAAGTCGATGAGCGTGTGGCACAGCTTTCTGATCAAAATCGAGATCTCAACAGAGAAATTGATCGATTGAAATCGGCTATGGCTTCGCATGCAGGTGATAGTATGCTGGCGGATGCGATCCAAATTGACGGGCTTAAAGTGCTGGCAACCGAGATGGAAGGTGCCGACGTAAAAGCGCTGCGTGAAGCGATTGATAAGTTGAAAGACAAACTTGGAACTTCCGCTGTGGTGCTGGCTGCACGTGACGGAGATAAAGTTCGATTGATTGCGGGTGTGAGCAAGGATGCAGTGAACCGTGTTAAAGCTGGAGATCTGGTCAATCATGTCGCACTGCAGGTTGGTGGCAAGGGCGGTGGCCGCCCTGATCTTGCCCAGGCTGGCGGTACTGAACCTGAAAATCTGGCTGTCGCTCTTGCCAGCGTGCCTGCATGGATAACTGACCAACTAAAATCATCATGAGCCTATTAGTACAAAAATATGGCGGCACCTCTGTCGGGTCGCCTGAGCGGATACAAGCAGTTGCAGAGCGCGTCAAAAAAACCGTCGATGCTGGAAACCAGGTGGTGGTGGTGGTCTCGGCAATGTCCGGTGAGACTAACCGCTTGATCGGGCTGGCCAGTGAAATAAGTAAAAAACCAAAGCCCCGTGAGATGGATGTGCTGGTCTCAACCGGAGAGCAGGTTACTATCGCGTTGCTCTGTATGGCGTTGTCCGAGCTCGGTCAGGATGCTCGTTCGTATACCGGTGCTCAGGCAGGGATCCGTACCGACAAGTCTCACAACAAAGCCCGTATCACTGATATCACCACCGAGAAAGTCATGGACGATCTCAACAAAGGTCGCGTGGTGGTGATCGCCGGCTTTCAGGGGATAAATGATGATGGTGATGTCACCACTCTGGGGCGTGGCGGGTCGGATACTTCCGCGGTGGCGATGGCCGCTGCATTGAAAGCAGATGAGTGCCAGATTTACACGGATGTGGATGGTGTGTATACCACTGACCCTCGCGTCGAGCCCAATGCACGTAAGCTGGATCGAATCACCTTCGAGGAAATGCTGGAGATGGCGAGCCTTGGATCCAAGGTGCTGCAAATCAGGGCGGTGGAATTTGCAGGTAAATACGATGTTACGTTGCGTGTACTGTCTTCGTTTGAAGAAGGCGAGGGCACACTAATCACCACAGATAATAATGAGGATAATCCGTTGGAACAGGCGTTGATTTCGGGCATTGCGTTTAATCGTGATGAAGCACAGATAACCATCGTTGGGGTTCCTGATACACCCGGCATTGCGCATGCTATAGTGGGACCGGTCGCAGATGCGAATGTTGAAGTTGACATGATAGTTCAGAATATCTCTGGTGATAACGTTACCGACTTTACTTTCACAGTGAATAGAATTGACTATGATAAAACTTTTGAAATAGTCGAGAAACTGGCGCAGGATCTGGGGGCGACGAATATGTCTGGTCGCACAGATATCGCGAAAGTTTCCGTAGTTGGTGTCGGGATGCGCTCTCATGCTGGTATTGCCAGCAAGATGTTTGAAGCGCTTGCCAAAGACGCAATTAACATTTTGATGATATCAACATCTGAAATTAAGATCTCAGTTCTCATCGATGAGAAGTACCTTGAGCTTGCTGTTCGTACCCTGCATGACACATTTGAACTCTCAGCGCAAAAAGACCCTGTAATCGGCTGAATCTAATTGCGTCTCGGGTTACGATCACGGTCAAAATGTCTTTTTGTTGGCAACAATCTGATGTTTTGTGTCAAGCTTTGTTAACTCGGCACGTGACGGGGTTCAATTGGCCGAAAGTTAGAATAAGGTTATCATGTGCCATTTTCTTTTAGGCAGGCTGGCACCACTTGAATCCTCCGGTTCAGGTGAAAATGAATTTATATGACTGTAAAATTTTTGGAGCAACAATGCTAATACTTACCAGACGCGTCGGTGAGACACTTATGATCGGCGACGAGGTAACAGTCACGGTGTTGGGTGTTAAAGGAAACCAGGTCCGCATAGGGGTAAATGCACCCAAAGAAGTGGCAGTTCACCGCGAAGAAATCTACGATCGCATCAAGCGTGAGCAGCAATCCTCGCAAGGAAAAGCCAGTGATGGCTCAGGAATTGATGATTTCGCTTCTACTGAATCATCTGGCACTGAGGGATAAACCCCGCAAAGACCTCGTGTGGCAAATCGATAAGTCTCGTTTTATTAAAACTGACTAAATGGAAACCGCTAATTTGGCGGTTTTTTTGTATTTATGTTTGACTTTACGCCCGCACAATATAAGCTTCCTGTCTTGAAACGGAGAGATGGCCGAGTGGCTGAAGGCGCTCCCCTGCTAAGGGAGTATGGGGTT
>CAZNOB010000191.1:0-4438 GCA_964574535.1 uncultured Granulosicoccaceae bacterium
GAACTCTTCCGGAACCGCAACCTGTCCCTGAACGACCGCAGAGCTCATCACCAACAAGCTACCCACGACCAACAACACACGAGTGAAGCAACTCCGCCTCGCCACTTTGCGCCCCAGTGTCCGGATAAACCCAGACCCAGTGCGAGCCATCCCAGCTGAAGTTTCCATACCTGCTACCGAAATCGATTGTCTAACTGTCTTACTAGTGTGCCACGACAGGAGATTTTGGCAAGACACAGCATTCGATTTTAGTGTGGAAGAGCGACGACGATGCATTTCCCAAGGCTCGTCCTAACAGTGTAAAAAACAGATTGTAAGAAAGACAAACACTGACACACTACCCGTATCACTCACGCGCAAATGCACCGCAACCTCTCGCTGTGAAAATCCTACCAGTCATTTTACGCAATAGGTGTCCAGCCGACTCGGAACATTATCCGAATGCCTTCCGGTTTGCTTATCTACAATCACTGCCCTGTCCACTGCAAACAAATTCGGGAAAGTACTTGCCAGGCCCCGGCATGTAATGCTTACATATATAAAACGCCGTCACGCCTATTATGAACGCTGGACGGGTCTTCTGCTCCGGATAGCTCACGCAGTCGTGCCTCAACACGCAACGCATTAATCATAGGTTCATCCAGTACTTCGGGGTACAGCCCACACAACCTCGCAACTTCTGTTGCATACTGTTCGCAGCAAGACTCTAACCGCTTACGTTCCAAATGCACCAACCCCTGGAGCATCAACAACCGTGGAGCTTGTCTGTCAATATAGCGCTTACACAGATCCTGATGCGCTTGATCATCCCAATCTTCACGAACCAAAAGCGATGGAAAGGTTTCGTCGTGATGCTCGCGCCTGTCGAACCATTGTGCTTTACGGTTAGTCCCGGAGCGCTCTGCGATAAGACTCTCAAGGCGGTAATTCACCGGTGGAAGGCCGGATTCAATTTCTTGTTCTGTTTTTCTAATGTGCATGACCGCATCAGGTAGTGCTGTCCAGTCTGCACGGCTGGGGAATTTTTTCATTTGCTCAGCCTTTGAGCACGAAAATAAAAGAGCCAGCGGCGATTTATCGATACTATCAAGCAACCAATACTCAAAACAATCTATCGCCTTAAACGGCAATTCAATATCAGCTAGAAAATCGATTAGCTCACCCAGCCTGGGATCAGCAACGTCATCGACCATTTGCTCTGATCGAGTGGAGCGGGACTTTATATCATTACTGGTCAGCCGACCCACACGAATATGACTCCGATTGACATATTGAATTTCCCAATTCTGGCCATCCATGGTCAAGGCACGATAGATTTCTGACTCTGCAATTTGTACCTGACCAGAATACGGTGGCATCAGTTTTTGTGAGAATGTTTTTATCATAGATCATTAAGTTTGAATGTGACCACAAGCCTGGTGATCAGTTTAACTGAATACGCTGACCCCACGGCACTGATGCAGATCCTTTAACCAGCCACAGGGTTTCAGTCACCGGTGGACCCGGTGGAAAGCGCCCCTGTGCGTCAGTAAAGTAGATCAGTAAATCCGGTTGCACCGGGTTGACCTGCATCCAGTTGAACACCGGGGTAAAATCCGTGCCGCCACCACCTTGCATTGTTTTGGGTAACACAAGCTGATCCCAGGACTCATAAACCCATGGCCCGTCCGCATCCAATTGTGAATCACAAGCGAGCAAAGTGATACGAGCGTTCACCAGGCTTTTTATGGCATTGACCTCAGCAATGAATAACGCCAACTCATCTTGTTCTATTGATCCACTGGTATCAATGGCAATCAGTACATTGGTTTGCCGTGTATGCAGGCTGGGCAGAATGGCATCACCGGAACGGCGTTGCGAGGGCCGCATCATATTATAATCAACCCGCGAAGACCCACTCATAAAACGTGCAAGCAACGTTCGCCACGGCACAGTTGAACGAAGCAGTCGTTCGATGATTCGTGCCACGCTACCATTCATTTTTCCTGCTTGTGATGCTTGTTGAGCCGCACTGACGAGTCGTTGTTGCCACTGCGTATTCAACTGTTCTTTTTCGCAGGCACTTAGTTGAGGCGGCGGCTGTGATTTTAACGGATTGGAATCAGAGTAATTTGGCAGATCGCTCTGTCCGTCGGGCGGAGAATCAGCTTGTGCCGGCCCTTGCGGTTTATTGCCCGATGTTGGCTCACGCTCTGTTACTTTTGCTTGATCCTGCCCTGTGGCGGGATTATTACCTTTACGCGGCTGTGGTTCGGAGTTGTTGTTTTGATCACCGGCGTCCGGGGGCTGTTGCTCATCCCCTTGCTGATTGTTATCCGGGTTATCGTACAGGTGTTGGTCTTGTGTTTTTTCGTCAGTATCGTTTTTGATTAACGGATATATTTCTTCGGCTGAAAGACCGGTGTACTCCTCGTTGAATAAAGCGCCCGGTGGAAGCTCTAATCCATCTTCTACTAACAAAGGGTTCACTGCGTGATCACAGGCGATATTCCAGCGATTAATGTCTCGGTGTTCACGGCGTGCAAAGTGCGATAACCCACAGTGCAACGCTTCATGCGCCAAGACAAACTGCACCTGACTGAGACTCAATGGCTCAATATACTCCGGGCTGTAATAGATAGAGCGCGCATCGGTCGCCGAAGTAGTACACCAGCTCCCCCCGGCCTCTTTCAAAGGTAAGCGCAACACCAATGCACCCAGAAAGGGTTTTTCAAGAATGAGCCTTGTGCGCGCCGCAGTCAGCTTGCGTTCGATATCATCCATCTACGCGACAGGCCGCAAAGTCACCACCACCAAGCAATTGCTCCCGACTTTCCTTCCCTGCTTGTTGGCGGATAAAAGCAAACTACTGATCATCCTCGTAGAGGAGTACATCGGATATTTGACTTGCCCACTCCTTAAATTGCGATAAGCGGAATAACCGATTGCCAATCGCACGATGCATATCCGCCACCAGCATCACACCCATCTCGCGTTGCGGAAACCGCGAAGCAAAATCAATAATGTGTCCAAGCTTCGATTCAGAGTCATCACCCACTGGCAGAGTCACTGAAACACCAACTAATGAAGCCGCCAGTGCATACTGCAGATCAATGGATTCCGGCACAGCTACATCTTCGCCCGCCACAATGGCATCGACGTCAGGCAGGTTATCGAGATTATTGATAAAGGCATTTAATTCGATACCAGCCGCGTCCCCGACACATGCCTGCAAAGCACTGGGCAATATTGCACTGTTAGCGTCGAACTTTCTTAAGGCATGATGTGCAAACTCCCACGATCGGGGAGTTGGAAACGCGACCGGATCAAGTGCCGGATCAAAGTCAAACAGCAACTCGGGCCGAAAGCGCAAAAAAGCGATTACGCGCTCATCCACACTGTGCTGATGCGCCCAGGCTACCCAGTCATCCAGGTTGACATCGAAACTGAAATGCGTAAACCGATTAGCCAATGGGGTCGGCATGGAATACGTCACCCCACGGTCACCTTGTCGATTACCCGCAGCGAATATCACCCACCCTTCAGGCACTCGATACTCACCCAGACAACGATCCAGGATCAGCTGATAGGCCGCCGCTGAAACTGCTGGCGTGGCCGAGGTAATTTCATCTAAAAACAGAATTCCTGCAGCACCATGCCGAGCATCATCAGGCAACATACTCGGCACCGCCCACTCAACCAGATCATTCGCACGAAAAGGAATACCCCGCAAGTCACTGGGTTCAAGCTGGGAAAGACGAATATCGATTAGCGGGACCGAATGCTGTGCAGCCACCTGCGCCACCAACTGAGACTTACCCACCCCGGGCGGCCCCCAGATCATCACAGGGGTATGGTGGCCACTGTCTGCGCTGGAGAATTCTGTATCGAGGATGAACTGCAGATGACGTGGACGCATAGTTTCCGAATATATTTTGAGACCGATTGCTGTTAATTGTACGAGCGGCCCAAGGTTTTGGTTTTTGCCTGTCGCAGTGCAATTAAACACCACGCCAACAGCTGCGCCAGCGAAGGATACCCTCTTTCCGCTCAGTTACCTGCCGGATTTTCCGGATACCCACACTTATTACTCAGGCAGCCCGACGCATCGGCCCGGCTACATACATATTCATCACACGAAAATCAGATGACACAAGAAAGTCAGGTCACTACTGGAGCGGAATTATCAGCATTCTAACTACTCATCCCAAACCCTCGTACGAGAAGTTATACTGTCCATTGCATTACTAATACGTGCGGCTATTCGTTATCGGCAGCTATAGCTCTTATGGCTAAGAAATGACAGGCCCCTGGCAAACTTGTCAGGGTTGGCCACAGTTGAGCTGTTGGGCGGGCACTGGGTGAAAACTAACTGCTGTCCACTCCCATACTTTGCCCATGGCATTGGGCAGACCGTATCCGTTTGGTTCGAATAAAACTATTGGAGTTTCTCGGTTGG
>CAZNOB010000191.1:4538-9913 GCA_964574535.1 uncultured Granulosicoccaceae bacterium
AAGTTGATTCAACCTATCAACGATCTCAGTAGTCTTGCAACTTTCACTTGAAAGACACCCTGACCTCTCCTTTAGCAAGCAGCTATTCAATTAACACACTCAATCGTACTAAAACCACCTCTGTCATCTGACACTAACCAATTCATAGTGGCTGGCTCTTTTCTATTTTTTTGTGCTTTTGCTGAAGAACGAGCAAAATGGAAAGAGGTCTTGCAGCGCACTATTAGATGGCGCAGGTATAAGGCACCCGTGGTTGAATGAGCAAGAGCGAAGGTCAGAAATTCATACCGATGCAACTCACTAGCTGGAAGCGCTTCAATCCAATGAATGGGTACTTTGCTTGCAGCTGATGCGGGACGCATAGCGTTTTTCTGCAAACCAGCTATATACATTATCCAGCAGCCACATGATTGGCCTCAGTTTTACAATAGGAACAATAAGCCGATACCCTGGCAGCTGTGACCAAACAGCTGCGAAAGCTCGTGCTCCAACAACAATTTGGCCATCGTAGATAACGTGCAGCCGTTTCATTGCTGCCTCGTGAGAAATGCCGTAATGCGCCAACGGTTGCGAATCTGCATTTATGTCTATCCAATTAACGCGGCTCTGTTTATCGCGACGCTTGTAATGTGCAATTTCTCTTGAACACAGCGGGCAACCACCGTCATACAGCATTGTGACTGATGCGTCGGTATGACTAGTGTTCAGTTTTTCTATGCTTGATTTCATAGGCCAGTATTATAAATCCATCGTTATCTGGTTGCGTATCGAATCAGGGCTAGCGCTCAAGCTGCTGAGTATCCTGCCAGCCGCTGCCATACCGCTTAAAAATGCGCCCTCAACGCGCGGGCCGCTAGCCCAGTCACCGCAGGCTATAAGGTTATATACGGAGTCTTTGTAACAACGGATCTCTGGGGGGTTAACTGGAATAGCATATTTCCACCGATGTGCTTTTAAGCTGAGTGGTATTTGTGCTTTTAATCCTGCACTTTCAAAAAACGCGGTCTGCAGCAGCTGTGCAATCTCAGTTGGATCGCGATCCAAGTTTGCCGCAGTCCAGTCGTGTGATGCCTGTAACACTAATTGCTCAGCCCCATGGGGACGATCTGGCTTTGTGTTATTTCTAGCTGTCCAGCTAAGTATCGGGTGCTCTATAAATGCACCCACCCAGTTTTCGAAAGACCAGCTATCGCTTGAGTTTTGAAAAAGTGTTTTGTCATACGACGCCATCACCGTCCAACAGGGTTTCATTTTTATACCGGATACACAACTTGCCAACTCTGGAAAGCCAGCCAGCAATTCAGTGGTCTGTTCAGCAGGTGCAGTGACGATAACAGCGTCGAATTGACCAAGCCTATCTTGCCTGGTAGATAACTCAATAGAATCTCCATGTGGTTTTATCTGAGTAATGCGAGTCTCAGTTTGCACATTAAGATCATTAGCCAGATGCTTACAAACGCTGTTCATTGCCGGTATACCAACATAGCGCTCGACTGTGCTGTGCTTTTCAGTTCGAACGCCATTACTAAAAACCATGACCATTTGGTTGGAACGATGGTTCGGCCAGCGCGACACAATACCTTGTTCAAGCCAGGAGTCTACGTATCGTTTAAACCTGGTGCTCCGAGCTGTAAAATATTGAGCTCCATGATCAAAACTGCTTTGATCGCCTTCACGTCTTGTTGACATGCGTCCACCAACACCGCGCCCCTTATCGTATACAGTAACGGCTAATCCGTGATCAGCAAGCGTACGTGCAGCCATCAGGCCACTGATACCTGCGCCTATTACAGCCACATTTGGAACATGATGGTATCTTGGTGTAGCAACTAGTTTGGTATAACTCTGTGGATCGAGCCTTCGTGCATGGTCTGATGTTGAGCGTGGTCGTACCGTGCCAAATATTTTCCTGGCTGGTTCAAATGGACGATCGAATTGTCCAAGACACCACAGCAGTCCACCATAAGAAGCAGGGTCGCGACCATCCAGAGCATAGCGGTGATTCAGATCAATCATTAATTCCAGGGCGTGCTTAGGAGAAGCGGTCCAATTAAGAATGGCTTTGCCCCATGTCATGCGCACGTTGTTGTGCAGTTCACCTTGCCTTAACAAAGACAGTTGAGCCGCATTCCAGAGTGTATCGTTGGTTTGGGCGCGTGCCAGTTCTTCCCACTGGAAGGAGTGTTCTCGTGTATCAGCAGCGTGCGACTGTAAAGTCTGCCGCGCCCATTCAGGAACGGCAGACCATGGGTCACTGACATCCGTATAAAAGCAAAACGCATAGGTTAACTCGCGCCAAATCAATAGTTCGTCGAGATATTTTTGACTGCCAACGCTGTTTATACTTGCTGCTTCGCGTGCCAAACGCATGGGAGATACCATGCCATAGTGCAAATAGGCCGACATCCGACTAACGCCTTCAAGGAGTGGATTGTTGCGCTGCCTTGCATAGCGCGCCAACCCGTTTTCCTTAAAAAGATTCCATCGATCGTAACCTGCCGTGCTGCCTCCTACTGTATCGACAACAGGGCCTATCGCATGGTCTATTTCGCACAGCGAAATTAACTCGGAAAAATTAGCATTTTGCAGATCGACAGGTGTAAATGGCAGCTTGGTGAGGTCGAACGCGGGTACAGAATTAGCTTCAAACAAACCACTGTCGGGCCAATTTTTCTTTAATCGGGATTCATAGAGCACTTTGGTCGCATCTCTATACTTAGAAGCGCGTGTATAAGCTTTTCCCACCATTTGCATTGGTACTATGCAAGCAGTATCAACACAAATTATTGGGGTTGACAAACGTTTTTGTAAACCGCTTAGGAATACTCTCGCAGGCCCAACCGGCATATCTTCCGTTATTACAACAGATGCTTGCTGCGCCAATACAGATAGGTGTGATTCTTTACTATGGCGCTCTTCAAGATAAAACGTGTAGCTAATGCCTTGTTTGTTTAAACTGGCTTGAACATCGCGCGCACCTTGCATTATAAACATGTGATGCCGATCAGATGCATACTGATAGCCTGAGGATAAGCCTTGATATACCAACAGGGGAAGGTCGCTATATTGAGCGATTAAAATAGCCGATTCGAGAGCAGGGTTTTCTTCAACCCTTATGGCGCTACACATCCAATAGAGTACGAAATCGCCTGATGGTGTGTCAGTGTTGAGCACCACTCTTGCCCGTTCCTGTAAGTGGACGGGTAGTTTTGCTATGGTGTTGCCAAGCATATATGCATCAGAAAATGGTTAAAAGTTTAACTGCATTCCCTGATTATACTGTTTAAATGAATTACGTTCTCAGGGATCTAATCGCGACGCCAGGCGTGGCACCACTCTGACCACTTTAACACTACATGAGGATGATGAGCCCGTTTCAATTCACCGGCCGCGCATTTGTCGGCTTCACTGCTGGCCGGCAAAAAATGAGGACAAGTCTTGCAGCACAGCGTGAGCCACATATTTGGTATTGCAGTTCTGCCCCCAATGTTTGCGCGACAATAAATCCCGTAATACCAGCAACTAAACGCTCGATACTGCCGATCCAGCAGAAATGCTTAGCATCAACCAGAACCGATAGCTAATTTGCGCTCCTTGCAAGTTTCCTGTCTGTTTAAATGCCTGCCTGTCAATGTTTACCACTTTCACTCCAATACCACACTCACCGGATAAAGGTGCCGGCTGTGACGAGTTTGGGCGTGGTTGAATGCAGCCACCCACAGGTAGGTGGGTTGACCCATTTGGAATGCGACATCGAATTCTGAGCCAGTGTCAAGCTTGCGCTTAATCTCCATGGTCCACATACCGTTGTGCCAGTTGGATACAGCAGTAACATCGCCACGATCGCCTGTCATCTTTGTGTCAACAATGACTGCAGGCATTACCGTACCAACCGGATAGGCATCTATGGTATCCAGGCTTGTATTGTAGGGGATGACGTCCGCTTTGGGCAGAAACGCGGGCACCCAGTCCGTCATTGACGGAGACATATCCATGGTTTGGAACATTGCAAGACTGGCTGGATCAGCAGGGAGATATTTAGGAACGATTCCATCGTCGGAGTAGCTCTCCCAGTTCATCTCGTAACCACCAGACCCTTTCGGGTCTTTTTGGTAGCCAGCCGTATAGCGTCCGCTACCCTTGGGCTTCGCAGGCGGACCGAAATAATTGTCATCGATCTGGTTCATTATTGAATTGCCAGTACGCACCGACTTCCAGTGCCATACATCGACGATAGAACCATCCGTTGTATAGTGCAGGCCCCGGTTACCCGATGGGCCGGGCTTTCCTACAAGTGGTTGCTTACCCATGTGAATAGAGTGATTGCCCGCTATGCGTCCACGTTCCGATAACATGATTCCAAACTTGTCTTCGTAGTAGGAATCCTCATCCTGGATGCCGTATTCCGTCTGCTGTACGACCCAACCGGCTTTGGTCTTGATCAGCGGAAGATGTTTTTGGCTACGCGTGCTGTCGGGCCACTGAATCAGCCCGTAGAAATGTGTGCCGTCATGAACTGCTTTTACAGTGACCCGAACCGCCCCCTCGGGTAGATTCTCTCCCCGGGTGGTAAGAACCGACACCTCGTCTGCCTCGCTCCACACTGCATCATTCGCCAGGCCATCCAGCTCAGGTGCCTCTGATATCCGGGCTACGCTAAGATCTTGCATCGGTACGGTGCTCTGCAACAAATAGAGCGATGCTGCAGCTGCTCCTCCGACCCCCAGTGCAACAAGACCTGCAGAGGTGTAGGCGACGCGCGGGCGCAGGAGCTTTAAAAGAAAGGGCCAACCGGACATTACCACGAGCGCAGCTACATGCAGCACTATATATAGCGGCAGTGTCCAGGCCGCAAATTGATGGATCGTACTACTAATTGCATAGCTCGACTCATGCGGAATCAAATCCATCATGATACCGGTGACAAACGCCAGAATTAGAGCGACGAACCCGATCCAGTAAACAAGGGTATTAATGGCACGCCAGCGTAGCTTAGTGATTTGCACGGTGGTCAACAACTTCCACCATTTCTTGTTCAGACTGATTCTCCACAATACTCCCGATGACCACAGAAAGGCCACGTAACCAGTGACGATTGCTATGAAAGCCAACGCCGATATCAGGTGCCAGACAATGACATTGCCCTGTGGCAGCATCCAGCGAAGCGATTGTGCCCAGGTCGAGGAGGGATTATCAGCGGCGACCTGCATGCCAGTGATAAAACTTACAATAAGTGTTGCGAGCAACGCCCAATGCAGGAAAATGGTTGGATAATCTGCTTTCGGTATAAACTGCCCCGGTTTTTTAGTCGCAGAAGGGTTTGTCATGGAGCGTTCCTGATTTCTGTTACGTCTTTCATTCTGCTACGTCTTTCA
>CAZNOB010000192.1:0-9815 GCA_964574535.1 uncultured Granulosicoccaceae bacterium
GTGCAGATAATATCTACGCAGATCTATTGCCAACGTTATCTTTTATCATGCAAGGCATACCGCACTATCTAACCTACGGCAAGTTAGTCGCTTCAATGCGGTTGGGTATTGAGTTTGGTGGCAGCCGGGAACCTGCAATGCAGCCAACAGATTTCGGAGTGGACTGTGCCAGAAGGTTTGCGAGCCATCTGGGACAGCTCGAGTGCTGATCGCTGCATACGCTGTTCCTGGTCTGCGCGGCACAGAGCCTCTGCTACTGTGAACACGCCCTGACGTCGTGCCAAAGGTGACGTGCGCCTCAAATGATCGTGCCATCATTTAATAAACCAACGGCCCTTGCCATGGCACGTTCTCGCGACGCAGACTTCTACCGCGCAGGCTTTCATCTAACGAATGCATAAGTAGTAATTCCAACAAGAAGAGAGGTTAGAAAAATATAGTAGATGTAGTTTGCAGTTCCAGACCTGTCCTCTGCCTCTTTCTCTATGTTTTTTGTTTCTGTGTTCTTTTGTCGCTTCGGGGTGCCGAACCAGGCGATTTTCTTCTCGCCTGTTGACGGCCTGGATGTGTCGAATGCGGGTGTTGCCTTCCCGCCTGGTTGCCATTCTTGTGTGCCGAACTTGACGGAGTGAGGAGCATAATGTGACCAAACATCAACACCAAGGCTGCGCGAAAGTTCGGCAGCTATTTTGCGAGCCCGCGCTTCCGCTTTAAATGCTTCATCTGTAAATGCTTCGAACGGAACGGAGATATTAGAAATTTCTTCTTCAGTGGCGGGATTGGAATTTCTTATATGCAGTGTCTCGTCCGAACGAATGGCTTCAAATTTTGAGTTTTGAATCAACTCAGTGTAGAACCCGTGCTTATGGTTGAAGTCCAGCCAATCCATGAATCTTTGAATTCCCGATATATTGCTATAACAGGGAAAAGAAAAACACGTTTTTTCCTCACTGTTCCATAAAGATAGTCTGACATAAAAATAGTGCCGAATATCGTTGAAATTCCTGTTCGATGCAGTCGCTTTTTCGACGATGCTTTTGTAATAGCTGGCCAGCTCGTCTATGTGATCTATAGCTTCGTTACTTTGTGCCGTATCATTTGATTGACGATTAAATGAAGGCAAATTTAGTGGCTCGTGACAAGCGGTATCTGATAACTGATCGTTGTTTTCAGGATCACTGCGATAGAAAATATTGTTGAGTTCGAAACAATATTCCGTATTGAGATGCTCGATAGGTTGAGATCGTTCCAGCCAGGTTTTGTCATATATTGCTACGGGGGTGGCTGGCTGCGTTGATGTGGTTGGTGCTGTTACTTTGGTTTGACTGACTGGCTGGTAATATGCATCGCGACGATATTTTATCGAGCCGCTATGGGCATACGAATATATATCATCTTCAAGTTCACTATGGTGCTGATTCTGCCATTCATTGGCAATTTCTGGCGTTACATCTTTTCCTACCGGGCCAAAATCCCATGGTGCCTCGCCAGCCAGTTTTCTTCTTAGCTCGCTGAGTCTTGTTTTTGCATCAAACCTGCTTGCCAGCAGCAGGTCGAGTTGCTCTTTTCTGTCGCCAATTCTTTTTTTCTTCAAGCTAAGCACCGCCAATGCTATCCAGCCTTCTAGCTCGGTGTTTGAGTACATAATCCAACGTGGGCTGGGCCTGGTTGCTGACCCGACCAAACAGCGCTCGCCATAGTTAAACCATTCGATGCCTTCATTTTCCATCCAATCGGCTTCATAGCTACGCCTGATTTCCCCGAGGTCATCGAATCTGTGGTTTTTACCTTCGAGAAGTTGAGCGATAGATTGCTTTAGTGCATCAGTTTCTTCTATTCGATACAAAAAACCATCCAAAGGCTGGAGGAGGGCAGAGTGCGGGTTTTTATGAATGCTGCGAAAGGGGAACAAGCTATCTTTTTCGGGTAACGAGCTTATTGGAGAATTGCTTTCGTCAGGCAATTGAATTTCATTGTCTGGAAAGCCGGTGTCGACGCACTCGAAAAATTCATCAGCCAGCGCCTGGTTGTGCATTTTTCTCCAATCGTCCAGATATTCAGGTGTCGCTAGTCTGCCGACGGGTCCGTATTCCCAGTGCGTTATACCTGCAAGTTTCCGGTATAGATCGGCGAGTCGCTTCTCGAAATCAAATCGGCGGTCAAGCATTTTCACCAGCGGTCGTTTCCAATCATTGTTGACCTGCCTGGCTACGCTGAGTGCAATTAAAGCAAGCCAACCTTGCAGTTCTTCTAATGAATAGAGCGTCCAGAAAAAATCGTGCTCATCTGTGCCTACAACGCACCGCTCAAATTCATTGAATTTTTCGATACGAAGGTGTTCCATTGATTCCTCGTCGTAAGAGCAACTAATAGAAGCTGAATATTCGAATCCTATTCCACCCTTATCGAGGACGCTTCTGAATAAGCTCTTGGTTCCTTTAATTCCCTTTGAGCCACTATAAAAATATCTGGCAGCATCACACATTGCGATATGAGGGTTTAGTGATTGTTTTGATCGAGGATACAAGCTTTTCATTCGGGGCGAGGTTATCTGTGGTTCTCTCTTGCCCTGAGGTATACGCAACAAATTAAGTGCATGTCTTTTTTTATCGCCTTCAAAATAGCACTGTATCTCTGCAACTATTAATACCAGCTTCTTTAAATCATGTTCACGGATTCTTGCAAAGCGTGGGTCTTTGTTGAGATGTACGTATAATTCACTGCTATTGACCCATTCGTCATTGATTTCGGCACGCGCTTTAAGAAAGTTTCTAACTTCAGTTGCCGCTTCTGACAATTCCTGTTGCGTCGCCGCTTTGTCTGGAAATAATCTGTCGTGCAGTAAATCCATAACATGTATTCTTACTTCCCTGCCATTGTAGTTGTCAATCCACTCCAGCAGTTCTATATCCCTGGCGAACTGCATCCAGTCAAAATCGGTGCTCTCGACTGCAGCAGTAAATTCCAGTCTTAGTTGATCGAGATCCAGTATTCCACTATCGACGCTTCGGTCCATCGCATCGTAGGGCCCTTCAATGGGGGACAAAAGAATCTCAGAGAATTCTGTAAGAGCCATTGCAAGATTTTTTGTTTTCATTGGGGCTGATCTGATAAGAGTTAGCAAATTAATTAACAAGACACTCATAGTAAATCGGATTGGAATTAAATTCTTAGTTGTATTCTAAGCTGCTGAAAATACGCTGCATTTCGGATGTTCAAGAGAGGTTTGGCTACAAGACAGGAGTCTCTGGGGGATTATGCCCTGCGATCGGTGGGCTGTCGCGCAACTAACAGGACAACCCGGACACCCCTGCCGAGGGCCTTCATTTTTGAACGACCAAAAACGGAAGCAAGAAGTCTGTTGCGGCAATTCAGCCCTTCGGGTGCCTGCAGCACAAACCGATTAAATGCGGGTAGATCAAGAGCAAGTGCAAACGTTTTGCGATTTTCGTCCTTGCTGTATGGCTTTGTATGTTGCCGGAAATATCTCGACACTTAAGGTTTTTGTTCGATGAAAGCCTGCGTGGCAGAGCCTCTGCTACTGCAAACGCGCCTGACTGTTGCGCGGCCTCGCGGTTTAAGAGCCTGTGGTCTCCGGGGCTTGTGTTGGTTGATTAAGATAGTTAGAATACAAAAAGTTTGAATACAAACTATAATGTGAAAAATATTCACACGGAATCATTTTGGCAATCACAACTGCAATTCGACGCGGGGACTACGCACGCCAGGCCGCAACTTGCACGCTATCCGGGCAAGCTGCGGGAGGAAACTAGTATTGGTCCAACGATCAGCAAGTGTGGGCCATCCTTTGCTTGTTACAGTGCATCAGGTAGAGCATGCCTGCGCGACCTTTGTGACGAAGTGGGCCAGGGGCTCACCCGGATGACATTGATCATAATATCGTCAATGCAATCGGTCAGGAGGCGGTCGAGTCTTTGGCTGGCCTATCGGGCAATCTGCGAGATCAATCGGGAGGGGGTTATACCCGGGCTCGGTGTGAGAAGAAAAAATGATATGTGAACACCAAATGAATTTGCCTGGCTCGAAGTCCGCATTAAACTCTCCGGCGATTATAATCTGGCTTTATGCATCTGTGACAATACTGACGGGATGCACGATGGCACCCAAGGTCAATCTGACGCCAGAGGCCGAGCGCCCGCAAACAGTAAGTTCTATAGAAAGCCTTCCGCGATATACATCTACTGAACTGTCAGCTGAAGACGCTGTGGTCGATCAATGGTGGCGCGTGATTGGTGATGCCGAAGTTAACACGCTGGTTGATGAGCTTCGCGTCGGTAGCTTCACGCTAAAGGAAACCCGTTTACAGATTGAACAAGCTCAAGAGCTTGCAGCCCAGGCACGCGCTTTTCGTCTTCCCTCAGTTAACGGTGCAGCGGATGTGTCAGGTGGCGGATCGCGAACGCCCGGTAGTTCGTTTGACTTCAGTGATGCTTATGGCCTGGGTCTTTCCACTGACTTTAGCGCCGACATCTTTGGTGGTCTTAGGTCAACAGAGCGCTCAGCACTATTGAGAGTCAAGGCTTCCGAATTATCATTTCTCTCTGTAGAGCAGCAGGAAGTTGCCTTGTTGGTTAGCAACTGGGTTGCGGCTTCAACAATCAAGCGGCAATTAGCGCTTGCTGAAGAAACCGCGGAAAGCTTCCGCACGACTTTCGAATTAACCGATAAACGGTACCGCGCTGGGTCGACTGAAGTGTCTGCGAGTGATGTGCAAATAGCGCGTCAGAATTATGATTCAGCGCTGGTCGATATTCCCGATTTGCAGACCCAATTGAACGTTCAATTGTTTGAAATAGACGAACAGCTAGCAAGGCTTCCCGGTGCAACCGCATCATCGTTTATCGGCACAGTGCTGCTTGATCGAGGTTTGAATTTACCTATTGGCGTGCCTGCGGACCTGTTGGCAAACCGTCCGGATGTCGCCGCCGCAGAGCTCTCTTACCGTGCTGCACTGGAAGATGTCGGCGCGGCGAGGGCAGACCTTTATCCTGCGCTTTCACTGTCTGCATCGCTTACATTCCAGGGCGATAGTTTGAGCGATGTCTTTAGCGCCGATACCTTCATCGCTAATCTGATTGCCTCGCTGACGGGGCCAATCTTTAACGGTGGTCGCCTGCGTTCAGAGGTGCGCTTGCAGCAAGCCGAAGCAGAAGAGCTCGCTACGGCTTTTGCCCGAACGACACTCGCAGCTTTGATAGATGTCGAGCAGGCCGTGGCTCAGCTGGTGGGTATCAATGAGCAATTGAAGCGGCTGGACGATAATGTCGCGTCTGCCGAGCTGTCTGACACGATCACCCAAAACAGGTACCGCCGGGGTCTTGGTACGCTGCTGTCTGTTCTTGAATCTCAGCGCACACTGAACGCGGCGCGTCAAAATCTTATATTGACAGAGCAAGCTTATCTCAACGCATATATCGATTTGTTTTTAAGTCTTGGTGGCGCCTGGTTTGATCCGGCAACGGACTCCTATATCACCCTTAACAAAAAAGGAGCATAGGGATGTCTCTTGATGATTCTTACCCTGTCGAAAAATCGCTGGAAGAAGACGCACCCGTGAAATCCAAAAAGGACACCAAAGCGCAAGTTGCAGGATGGCTGCAAATCATTTTGGTGGCAGGAGTATTGATCGCCGGTCTTGCCGTCAATGCCATTCTTTCCAGTACCGACACAGCACCTCGGCAAACAGTGGCAGGTTCATCGACTATACCGGTCGAAGTGATTCGCCCGCGTATAGAAGACAAACCGTTTAGAGTTTCCGGGTCAGGGGTGATCCAGTCTCGCAACGCGATTGACCTCAGTCCGCAAGTCAGTGGACGCGTTGTATCGGTGTCTCCTAACCTTGCTTCTGGCGGATCCTTTAAGGCAGGAGATGTACTCTTTCGTCTCGACGATGCATCGCTTAATGCAGTACTCGAACAATCGCAGGCAGATTTGTCTTCTGCTGAAGCAGATTTACGAGTAGAGCGTGCTGAGGCATCTGTGGCCATTGAAGAATGGAAGCTTGTCTACCCCGGCGAAGCTGTTCCACCTCTGGTTGCGCGAGAACCGCAAATCAGTCAGGCTGAAGCTGCAGTGCAGTCCGCCAAAGCGGCACTGGAAGAGGCGCAACTTGATTTGTCCCGGGTTAATTTTTCACTACCGTTTGATGGTCGTATTGTCTCAACCACCATTGAAGTCGGACAAAACCTCACTTCGGGTCAGTCATATGGCAGTGCTTATGACGGCACCAACCTTGAGATATCTGTACCGGTCAGTGCACGTGCACTAAGCTATCTGCAACCGGCTGAAGGACGACAAGCGCGAATAATAGAAAGAGACGGACTAACACAACGCACGCAAAGTTTTGCGGCAAAAGTTGTGCGCGTAGATGCAGAGCTTGATTCCGAGACTCGACAGGCAACTGTCACATTAGCGTTTACTGAAGACACTACGCTGTTACCTGGAACCTTTATCGAAGTAGAGATAGACGGGCCGGTTATCTCCGACGCCCATCTTGTACCGGAGCGGGCCGTTTCGCAGGATCGCATCATATGGGTCGTTGCCGATAACAAACTGGCGGTACGTGAACCACAGTTTCTGTTTCCGGAAGACGGAATTGTTGTTACCGAAGCTTTTGATTTCGCAGACGGCATAGTGGTTTCTCCCTTGCTTGAGCCGCTCGCCGGTGCCGCTGTAGAGGTTGTAGTGCCATCCGGAGCTGACCCAAAATAATGAGTAGCGACACAAAGTACAAAGGCGTTGTCGCGTGGTTTGCACAGAACTCGGTTGCTGCAAACGTTCTTATGGCTGCTTTGTTGGTGGGTGGGTTGTTAACCCTTGGCAGCACCAACTCAGAAGTCTTTCCACAAATTGATCCGCGCACAGTGACGGTATCTGTGGGTTATCCCGGGGCCACACCGGATGAAATCGTCGATAGCGTCACCCAGCGTGTTGATGTTGCTGTGATGGGACTGGAAGGTGTTGACCGGGTTTCTTCTACCGCCACAGAGGGCTCCGGCGTGGTTACTGTTGAGCTGAAAGATTTTGCCGATGCACAGACAGTAAAGGACGATATTCAATCGGCTATTGATAAGCTTGAAGCGTTCCCACCTGAGAATGCAGACACGCCAGAGATTTCCGTTACTACCACCGTTTCTTCGGTGATGCGCCTGGTGGTGGTGGGAGATGTTTCTGAGCATGCATTGCGTCAGGCGGCAGAAGACTTAGAGCAGGCATTGATTGGTAAAGATGGTGTCAGTGTTGTTACCATGCAGGGCGTGCGGGACTTTGAGATATCGATTGAAATCCCGCAGTCCGTTTTAGAACAATTTAATCTTGATATTGGCGATATAGCAGATGCAATACAGGCGGCATCGGTCAATGTCTCTGGCGGTACTATTCGCTCACCCAGTGGCGATATTTTACTGCGCGCCAATACCGAAGCCGGTGAGGCTGCCGATTATGGTCGCGTTGTTGTTCTTTCAGATTTTGATGGCCGTCGAGTTCTGCTAAGTGATATTGCCACCATCAGAGACGGCTTCGCAGACGATGGCTTAATCAATACCTACAATGAAAAGCCTGCTATTTTCCTGCAGATAGATCGCGCAGGTGATGAAGATGCATTTGCAGTGGCATCAGCGGTCAGGGATCTGCTTGATACCTATCGCCCGGCATCGGGGGTAGATGTCATTGTCACGTCAGATGAGACTGAGTCTATCCTCGATCGCATCAATCTACTCTCACGTAACGGTCTGCTCGGTTTCGCGCTGGTTTTTGTTTTTCTGTCACTGGTACTGGATTTACGTCTCGCTTTTTGGGCAACGTTAGGTATTCCAACCGCTTTTCTCGGCGGCTTCATCTTCTTCACCACGTTCACCACAATAAACATGATCACCTTGTTTGGGTTGATTATGGTGCTCGGCATCGTGGTCGATGATGCCATTGTCGTCGGCGAGAGCATTTACGAAAAGCAAAGTCGCGGAACCGACAATGAAGCTGATGCAATAGCCGGTGCGCAGAGTGTTCTGGTACCTGTGCTTGTTGGTATCGCTACAACAATCATGGTGTTCGCACCACTGCTCTGGTCATCCGGCACTCTGGGTCAGATTCTGCGTCCCGTACCGCTGGTGGTTATCGGCGTTTTGCTTGTCTCGCTTATAGAGGTATTTCTTATTCTCCCTGCACACCTGGCGCATGGAAAACCGTGGAGTGTCGGTCCCATGCTGGTACTACGGCAATACGTTGAAAATGTGTTGTTCGGTTTCCGTGACTGGGTGGTTATGCCAATCGTGAAGATTGCTATGCGTGCACCCTGGGTCACTGTAGCTGCTTTCGTTGCGATGTTCATTGCATTCACCGGCTTGTTTTCCGGCGGGCACGTGCGGTTTATTTTTTTCCCGGTGGTTGAAGGTGAAGAAGTGGTTGTTAACCTTGAAATGCCTGCAGGCACATCTTTTGAGCAGACAGAGCTCACCATGAACCGGATTGTGGCGGCAGGTTATCAAGCGGCGGGTGGGGAAGAGTCGGAGGTCTATCGGTCTATGTCGGTGACCATAGGCGGTGGACTGACATCCGGCTTCGGTGCATCCGGCACCACGCTCAAATCTGAACAGGCAACGGCAACGCTTGAACTGGCCCCGGCCGGTGAACGCGATATCGCTGCCGCTGAAATTGAACGCCGCTGGCGCGAGAACGCCGGCGTCATCGCAGGAATCAAAAGTCTGACATTTACCTCTGCCGGTTTAAGTGGCGGTGCTGATGTCAGCTATGACCTGACCCACACCAATAACGATACTTTGTTAGCTGCTGTCGAACGCTTGAAAACAGAAGTTGCTGCCATTGAAGGCGTAAACGAAGTCGAACTATCGGCCGAAGACGGCAAGCGGCAGTTCGAATATCGATTGAATGATATCGGTATTGCTGCGGGTTTAACCGAAAGCGATCTCGCACAAGCGGTACGCCGCACCTATTTTGGTGAAGAAGTGGAACGTCTGCAGCGCGGCACCGATGAAGTAGTGGTTTATGTACGTTATCCCGAAGCTGAACGCCGTAGTCTTGCTGACTTAATTCAATTACAGATAAATCTGCCCACCGGAGAAGAGACCACACTGCCGACAATCGCAACCATAACCGAAAGCCGTTCGGAAGCCAGTATTGATCGGGTGGACGGCCGCAGAATTATTTCTATTACAGCAGATGTGGATGAAGCAGTCACCACACCGACTTATGCCAACAGCGTTATTACCGCTGATTTATTGCCAGCGCTGATGCGTGATTATCCGGGGCTTGCCTTTTCACAGGAGGGTCAGGCACGTGAGCAAAGAGACGATATGTCAACGCTTATCTCAAACCTGATGATTGCCATACTCGCTATCTACGCACTGCTTGCCAGTATTCTGCGTTCTTATATTCAGCCAATTATTATACTGGCGGTGATCCCGTTCGGATTAGTCGGTGCCGTACTGGGTCATATGATTCTTGGTTATGATCTGAGCTTCTTTTCATTGTTTGGTGTTGTCGCTCTGTCCGGTGTGATTATCAACGACAGTATTGTACTGATTGATTACTTCAACAAGCTGCAGGAGCAAGCGCGGGATACTGCCGCAAACATTGCCAGGGCAGTGCAAAGACGTTTTCGACCGATCCTGCTGACAACCTTAACAACTTTCATAGGTCTGGCACCGATGATTACGGAAACCAGTACCCAGGCGCAATTCCTGATTCCCATGGCGCTGAGCATAGCGTTTGGATCCCTGTTTGCCGGCGCGGTGATTTTGATATTGGTACCGGTTTGTCTGCTGGTAACAGTGAAGGAG
>CAZNOB010000193.1:0-3371 GCA_964574535.1 uncultured Granulosicoccaceae bacterium
CCGGCAACGGTAGTTTAACTGATAATGGAGATGGTACCTGGGTCTACACGCCAGCCGCTGATGATGATACAGATGTAAGTTTTACCTACACAATCACGGATGGCGTCGAAAGTGTCGCAGGAACAGCAACGCTGGATATAACGCCAGTCAATGACCCACCGACCGCTGCTCCGGTAACACTGACCGCGATAGTGGAAGACAGTGTTACCCGTCTGATCACACAATCGGAGCTTCTGGCAAATGCAGGTGATAGTGATGGCGATGGGTTAACCGCAATTGGATTGTCTGTTAATACTGGCAATGGGAGCTTAACTGATAACGCCGATGGTACCTGGAGCTACACGCCAGCAGCTGATGATGATGCAGATGTAAGTTTTACCTACATAATCACGGACGGTGTTGATAATGTCTCAGGAGCAGCAGGGCTGGATATTACGCCCGTTAATGACCCACCGACCAATGCACCGGTAACATTAAGCACGATATTGGAAGGCAGTGGTACCCGTCTGATCACGCAATCGGAGCTTTTGGCTAGTGCAGATGATATTGATGGCGATGGGTTAACTGCAACCGGGTTAGCTATTAATACCGGCAACGGTAGTTTAACTGAAAACGGAGATGGTACCTGGGTCTACACGCCGGCCGCTGATGATGATACAGATGTAAGTTTTACCTACACAATCACGGATGGTGTCGAAAGTGTCGCAGGAACAGCAACGCTGGATATAACGCCAGTTAATGACCCACCGACCACTACGCCGGTAACAATAAACGCGATATCGGAAGACAGTGTTGCACGCCTGATCACTCAATCGGAGCTTCTGGCTAATGCAGGTGATAGTGATGGCGATGGATTAACGGCAAGCGGATTGGCTGTTAGCAGCGGCAACGGTAGTTTAACTGATAACGGAGATGGTACCTGGAGTTACACACCAGCAGCTGATGATGATACAGATGTGAGCTTTGTCTACACAATCGCAGATGGTGTTGAAAATGTCGCAGGAACTGCGACGCTGGATATTACGCCAGTCAATGATCCACCGACCACACCAACGGTAACATTGACTGCAGTGGCTGAAGACAGTGGTATCCGTCTGATCACTCAAGCGGAACTTCTGGCCAATGCGAATGATATTGAAGGTGACGGGTTAACCGCTGTTGGGCTAACACTCAGTGCAGGTGACGGCACATTGACAGATAACGGGGAAGGTACCTGGAGCTATACACCGGCCGACAATGATGATACCGATGCAAGCTTTGCATACTCCTTAACTGATGGTACAGATAGCACCATAGGGTTCGCTACGCTGGATATCTCGCCGGTCAATGACGCCCCGACAACTGCACCGATTACACTGGACTCAGTAGCAGAAGACAGTGGTGTTCGTCTGATAACTCAGGCACAGCTTCTGGCTAATGCAAATGATATAGAAGGTGAAGGATTAACTGCAACCGGATTGATAGTCAATTCGGGTAACGGCACGTTGATTGACAACGGAGACGGTACCTGGAGATATACACCGGCTGCTAATGATGATACCAATGTAAGCTTTGCGTACACGGTAAGCGATGGTGCAGGCAGCGTCGCAGGAAGCGCATCACTGGATATTACTCCGGTCAATGACACACCTGAGGGAAGCGACACGACTGTTCAGACGCCGGAAGATACGCCTTATGTTCTGCGCGTCAGTGATTTTCCGTTTTCTGATGTGCTGGATGGGGATGAGTTCTCTGGAATTTACATAACTTCTCTTCCTGTCGGTGGTGCGCTAACCCTATCGGGTAATCCTGTAATGGCTACGGATTTTATAGATGCTCGGCAAATAGAAGACGGTGCTCTGGTGTTTACACCTTCGCTAAACTACGTAAGCTCCGGCGATGATTCATTGGAGTATCTTCTGCGTGATAGCGGTGGCACTTTAAATGGAGGGGTAGATGTTGACCCGGAGATCCGTCAAATTAATTTTGTAGTTAATGCCGTTAACGATGCCCCTCAGATTATAACGAACGTTGTCACCGTCGATGAAGGTGGCGAGAGACTGATCGACAACGGGTTTTTATCCGGCATCGATGTCGATGACTTGCTGCCTGAAGATCTCACTTATACACTACAAACCTTGCCAGGCAATGGCGAGCTAAGCCTCGCAGGTGTGATATTAGCTGCTGGAGACAAATTCACTGTAGCTGAATTAATGACTGGCCAACTGCGCTATAAACACGATGGTTCGGAAACCACTTCGGACTTTGTCGATTTGGCGCTCGCAGACGGTGGCGAAGACGGGGTCGCAGCAGCACTTGGTCAATTGTCGTTTAGTATACGTGAAGTGATTGACCAGGCACCTGTAGTAGAAGATGACCAGCTGGTACTGGAGTATGGTAAGCCATTTAGATCTGCTGAAGGTGATTTACTGGTGTCAGGCTTCGCCACGCTCAGTGGCAATCTACTACAGGAACAATCGGGTATTGTTCTTACTATTGAGAATCCTCCAGAGCACGGTACCCTGGATATCGATCCAGAAGGGCACATTACCTATATTCACAATGAATCGTCGGTGTTACAAGATGAGTTTACCTATCGGCTTACCAATGAAGATGGTGTTTTCTCACTGGCGACTGTGAAAATTCTAGTTGAACCACCAATCACCGCTGCTATTGATGGATTTGCCCCTGTAGATATTCCGGATGCTGATGCTGATGCTGATACTGATGCCGATACTGAATCTGCCGTTGTAGTTACCCCCACGGAAAGTGTGGAAAAGTTAGAGCAGCAGGTGGATCTCGATCCTGATGCATTCACGCCAGACGCTAGTAGTACCGCTGCCGCTGAAGCTGAATCTGGCGAACAGCAAACCAGCATTGTTATTGATGTGCCGGTGGTATTTCAAAATGACGGGCAGACAAGAATCGGTCTCGAAGACGACGATATTGGCGTAAGAGAACATAATCCGCAGAAGAAAAGTACTGTAGATTCAGTTGAATTGACGGCTGATAATTCGTACCTGGAATTCGTATTCGAAAATAACCTGTCCGGAGTTTCCAGGTCTGATTCTCCTGATGTGCAGACGCGACTGCATTTTGATTTCGATAAGACGGATAATGAAACTGATGCACCAAACAATGCAATAGGAGCGAAAGAAGTAGTTTTTGGCCTATCGTTCAGTGCCACAGCCGGGTTTGTTGTATGGGTACTTCGCGGTGGAGTCCTTTTGGCGAGTCTGGCGGCATCCACACCGCTGTGGGCATCGATCGATCCAGTCAGAGTATTCAATCGAGAATTTGATGATGATACATCTGATGAGGTCGAGAACTTGTTCGATAACAAAAAACACCCGAAGGGTGAGTCGGAAGATCGTGCTGCATAAGGGATTATG
>CAZNOB010000193.1:3471-9727 GCA_964574535.1 uncultured Granulosicoccaceae bacterium
TCTGCTTAACTCTCGACCAAGATGGTAGATTATCGCGCCACCCACCAGTGCGCCAGCGATATTATTACCGCGGTAGTAAACATGCCCACCGCTGTTGTTGCGATGGCGCTTGTTGTGTCTCAAGCTTCGATTCGAGTGACGTAATCTATTATGACTGCGGTGGCGCTTGGACACCCATTTGCGGTTGTCGTGGTGCCGGCTGTGTCGCAGTCTCTGGCGATTATCATGGTGCTTATAGTGATGCTGAGAATAGTGCCGCTGTTGGCTATGCCGCTGTGATGAATGGTCAGCGAGTGCAGCGGTACTGGTTAAAGTGCCAACTGCCAGTAGCAGCGCCGTTGCAATTCCTGCGATGATCGATTTGGCTTTAAGTAGTCTCATGCGGTTCTCCAGGAGAATTAGCGGTAACTTGAAACTTGTTATAGGGTGGGGCTTCTGAACACTGTCTGAACCTTTTCCCTATTAACCTGTGTGTTGTAAGTTATGAGTGCTGTGATCAAAGATTGGTTCCGAACTTGAGGGTGTTCGGTGCTCACCATTTGATCCTTTTTTTATAACATCCGTTACATAATCGCCGGGATACTGCCTTATCTCGGCGATGATCGGGCATCAGTATGCCTCTGCCGGGGACGTATTTTAGAAGTCAGAGAGACCAAAAACGCAACAGTAAGTCTGTTTGCGGCCAATTAACCCCTCTGGTGCCGGTGTTCAGGCGTCAGTAAATCGAAAAATGGAGCGCAGACTTGTCATTCGCCAACTGATCTCTGTAAGTGGTGCTCTGGAATCTGGCCTGGCTCAAAATCCCAAACTGTCGTCACTGTGGGTGTCCGGGTCAGCCTGCTTTCAGGGCGCAAGCTCGTAGCAACCTTTCTTTTTGACTCCCCATCAGCCCACTCTTTGCAATGCTCGATCGGACTGTTTTTACTTCATCAGGTGCAGTGCTTGAAGGTTGTGGAATGCTCCTAATCCCTGGTTACAAATGACCCTCTTCGTGGTGGTAAGGTCGCTCAGTGTACGTAGTGATAAGAGGTCTGAAGGTGTCAGTTAGGTCGGCTGTTTGGCCTTATTAACCCGAAAACCGATTGGTTGATTAGTGTGCAGGCTAGCTCACTGATGGACCGTTTCGTACGAATTCAATCGAACGGATCGCGGTGCCCGTGGCTAATGCAAGGTCGGGTATGTCTCAGGGGCAAAGGTTTCAGTGGCAATGGTTATTGAATTCTAAAACTAAAAAGGGCTGCCAATGGCAGCCCTTGAACTGGTAAATTTCTTACCGGCTATCCTTGCTGTTCATTATGCGTTAGGTATCCTGTATCACCCCGCGTTCCTTCAAAATACTGATCACCTTTTCTGCACATTGTTCTGCAGACATTGATGAGGTATCTACCAGGATCTCTGGTGCCTCTGGTTGTTCATAAGGTGAGTCGATGCCGGTGAAGTTTTTAAGGTCTCCGCGACGGGCCTTTTTGTACAGGCCTTTGGGGTCTCTTTCTTCTGCAATCGCCAATGGCGTTTCTACATACACTTCAAGGAATTCTCCCTCTTCCAGAAGGCTGCGGGCCATTTGTCTCTCGGCTATAAACGGTGAGATAAATGCGGTCAGTACGATCAGGCCGCTGTCGACCATGAGGTTCGCTACTTCTCCGATACGTCGAATGTTTTCAACTCGGTCTTCATCAGTAAAGCCCAGATCCTTGTTTAGGCCGTGACGCACGTTGTCGCCGTCCAGAAGGTAAGTGTGACGGCCTTGTGCGGCCAGTTTTTTCTCGACAATATTGGCGATGGTTGATTTACCTGAGCCGGAGAGCCCGGTAAACCACAGAACACATGACTGCTGTGATTTAAGTTCTGACCGCAGTTTTTTATCTACATCAACAGCCTGCATGTGAATATTTTGCGAGCGGCGCAGCGCGAAGTTCAGCGTGCCGGCAGCGACAGTGTTATTGGTTACTCTGTCTATTAATATAAAGCTTCCGGTAGTGCGGTTGTCTTTGTAGTCATCAAATGCGATTTGCCGATCAAGGTTAATATTGCACACCCCGATGCTGTTCAACTCAAGTTTTTTGGAAGCGGCGTGCTCAAGTGTATTGACATTCACTTCATGCTTGATGTCGGTCACGGTCGCGGTGGCCGTCGCGGTGCCGCATTTTAATGTGTAAGGGCGGCCAGGTAGTAACGGCTCTTCGTCCATCCAGACAATGCTGCTTTCAAACTGATTGGCAGTGCTGGCTGGTGCTTCTGTGGTTGAGATAATATCCCCGCGCGAGATATCTATTTGATCCTTCAGTGTGACGGTTACGGCTTGTCCTGCGATTGCGGATTCCAGGTCACCGTCAAAAGTCACAATGCGATCTATGGTGCTGGTTTTACCGGATGGTTGTACACGGATGGTATCTCCGGTCTTGATTTTTCCGCTGGCAATGGTGCCTGCGAAACCGCGGAAATCAAGATTAGGGCGGTTAACCCACTGTACGGGCAGTCGGAAAGGTGAGTCGAGAGACGCATCGGTTTCGATTTGCACTGTTTCAAGCAGCGATAGCAGAGTGGTGCCGTGATACCAGTCCATGTTTTGACTGGGTTCAACTATGTTGTCGCCACGCAGTGCAGACAGCGGAATAGCAGTGGTGTTTTCAAGCTTTAGCTGGACGGCCAGTTCAGTGTAGTCTTCGATGATTGCATTAAAAATATCTTCGTTATACTGAACGAGGTCCATTTTGTTTACTGCCAGAACTACATTTCTAATGCCCACCAGTGAGGCAAGGTAGGCGTGTCTGCGAGTCTGGGTAAGAATGCCTTTGCGCGCATCAACCAGTAGTATGGCCACATCTGCATTAGAAGCGCCGGTGATCATATTGCGTGTGTATTGCTCATGCCCCGGCGTATCTGCCACGATAAACTTACGCTTGTCAGTATTGAAGTACCGATACGCCACATCAATGGTGATGCCTTGTTCTCGCTCTGCTGCCAGTCCGTCTACCAGTAGAGCAAAATCCATTTCATTGCCCTGAGTGCCGTGTTTTTTAGACTCTGCCTGAATGGACTCAAGCTGGTCTTCGAACAATGCTTTTGACTCGTACAGTAACTTGCCAATCAGGGTGCTTTTACCATCATCCACGCTGCCGCAAGTGATGAAGCGCAACATTCCCTTGTTTTCGTGCTGATTAAGGTACTGTTGAATGTCGGCGTTTATTTTTTCATTCGCTACGGCCATTAGAAGTAGCCCTCCTGTTTTTTCTTTTCCATTGAGGCATTGCTGTCCTGATCTATCATTCGGCCTTGTCGCTCAGAGGTGTTGGTGAGAAGCATTTCCTGAATGATATCCGGAAGGGTGTCAGCGCTGGATTCGATAGCGCCGGTGAGTGGATAGCATCCAAGGGTGCGGAAACGAATGTTTTTAATCATGGGTACTTCACCCGGATTCATTGGCATGCGATCATCATCTACCATGATCAGTTTGCCGTCGCGCATAACAACCGGACGTTGTGCGGCATAGTACAGTGGTACAATCGGTATGCCTTCCTTATAGATATACTGCCAGACATCCAGTTCTGTCCAGTTTGATATAGGAAACGCCCTGATAGATTCGCCTTTCATTTTATTGGTGTTATATAGGCTCCAGAGTTCTGGTCTTTGATTCTTGGGGTCCCAGCGGTGTTGTTCATTACGGAAGGAAAAAATACGTTCCTTGGCGCGCGATTGTTCTTCATCTCGGCGCGCTCCGCCGAATGCGACATCGAATCCGTATTTATCAAGGGCCTGTTTAAGGCCTTGTGTTTTCATGATGTCTGTGTGTAATGCAGAGCCGTGGGTAAACGGGTTCACCTCCTTCTCAACGCCTTCAGGGTTTTTATAGGTGATTAATTCGGCCTTTATGTCTTTCGCTGTTTTATCGCGAAATTCATACATTGCCTGAAACTTCCAGCCGGTATCGACATGTAGTAGTGGAAATGGCAGTTTAGCCGGATAGAAGGCTTTCATTGCAAGGTGCAGCATGACAGCACTGTCTTTACCAATGGAATACAGCATCACTGGCTTATCAGCGGTGGCAACAACTTCACGCATAATATGAATGCTTTCGGCTTCCAGGCGTTGAAGGTGGGTTAACGACGACATACTTTTTAATTTCCTTTTGTTTTTTTGTCTTGTCTCTTGAGGAGCAGAGGGATTGTCGGATTGGGTTTGTGGCGCATCAGTGCTCACGTCGTGTTTGGTTCCGGAGGCTGATGTGCTTTTTTGCAGGGGTAGTTCTGGATGTGGATATACTGCGATGTCCTTTTGCTGGCTGGTCCAGGTTTGAAAGGTTTTATCCCGGGTAATGTCCATGCCATGCAGGACCACGCCAATATGGCTGTGGGTATATGTGCCCAGGCGTTCAAGAAACTCGATTAAGTGAATCACCTGATTGTTTGGTGTGTGATCTGCCAGCCAGAAGTATTGTCCGCGTGTACTGTGTGCGTAGATCAGTGTGGATTGTGTGTCTTTAGTGTCCACTGATTTACAGCCCACCCAGAAAACACTGCCGTCAGCACGACGCGTGGAATCTACGATTTCCTGGTAGCGGGTGTTGAGCCAGTCGATTTGTCTGTCGGAGTCTTTGCATGCGGTGTGCAGGTTTGTAGCGCTCAATCCCCATTGCTCAATGTATTTACCCAGCGACCGCGCGCTGATCGCCGTGTCGAACTGTTGGATACAAAACTGTTCCAGGGATTTAAGGGTCCAGGGTTTTCCGCTGGCGGCGCTGCCGGCAGGAGGGTAGTTTTCAGCGGCAGATCTTAGTTCGGCCAATACCTCCGCGGACAGTGTTTGCTGTTTGCCTTTGGCTCGGCCGCGGGGTTTGACGTCTACCGCCGGCCATCCGCCGCTCAGAAAAAGCTTATGTGCTGCAATAATGGTGGGTGCAGATAGCCCCACCGCTTCTGTTATATCGGCGATTTTTTGGCCTTGCAGCCGTAATTTCACAGCCAGACGCCTTCGTTCGTTTAATAGTTCCTGGTTGTTAGTGGTTTGATTCATAAGGAAACTAGCGGTTGCAGCATTAAACAATTAAGTTAATTAACTCAGATTAAATATTTAATTGCAAGATATATGCTCAAGAATCCGTTGAGATGTCACAATTTCTGCGCCAAATGATTTTTTCCGCGTTATCGCCGTTTCATTTTCGGGTCTCGTGTGCCCTGATCTGTAGATGTCGAAATAGCTAAACGACTGATATTTTTGCTCGTTTTAAGGTAAAATCGTCAGGCTGATTCGCAATCACAGTCATGTATTCCGGTTGTGCATAGATCAGCACCTGCACGGGGTTGTGCCTGCTGCAGCGATCGCGCGTTGGTGGTGGGCCTTTTTCAGCCTAATCGCCACCCGGGCGCATCAAATGAGCGATACATCGCCATCACCACTGCACATTCGCGGCTGCACAGAAGTCCAGGTGTGCTCCTGGGGAGGCAGGTGTTCCGGCCCGTTTCTGATTGATTCAGTATTTAAGGACAATGATGATCAAAATTGTTGAGCACGCGTTTACTGTTACCTTGCTGTTGCTAACGATGACTGTCTGTGCGCACGCTACCGACATGCCGCAGTCAAATGCAGGTCCGGACAGCGACAACGATGGGCTGTCCAATACCAATGAGCTGCTGCTTGGCACCCTCGTGGACAACCCGGACACAGATTCTGACGGCATAGCCGATGGCGACGAAGTGTTTGAGCACAAAACCAGTCCCCTTAACCCGGACACTGATGGCGACGGTTTAACGGACACGCGTGAAATATTTGATATCGGCACCGATCCATTGGTCAGTGATACTGATGGCGATGGTTTAGCCGACGGCTTGGAACTCGAGCAACGGGGTACCAATCCCCTGAGTGCCGATACTGATGGTAACGGCGTTGGCGATGCATCCGAACCTCCGCCAGATTCAACCATCGACAGCGATGGCGACGGCATTAGTGACAGCGCCGAAGCGCGTCTTGGCACAGATCCTTTCAACCCTGATACCGATAGCGATGGTGCTGACGATAATCAGGAAATAAACGACGGCGCTGATCCTGTTAATCCGGATACCGATGGTGATGGTATTTTTGATGGAGATGAAACGATTGCGGTGGATGGTCAGATCATTAACGACAGCGATGGTGACGGGCTTGGCAATGCCATTGATCTGGATAGTGACCATGATGGCCTGCCAGATAGCATCGAGGGAGCTATCGATACCGATGAAGATGGTCTGCCCAACTCTTTTGATCTCGACAGTGATAATGA
>CAZNOB010000194.1:0-9685 GCA_964574535.1 uncultured Granulosicoccaceae bacterium
TTCCACGATCACTCTCAAAACTGATTAAACGCGGGTAGAGCAAAAGCAAAAGCAAAAGCAAAAGCAAAAGCAAAAGCAAAAGCAAAAGCAAAAGACAAGAGCAAGAAGCAGAGGCAAATGCTTTGCCTTTATCTTCTGTTTATTGTAAGTACTGGATTTACTTCTGTATGTTGCCGAAAATACTAACTTCCTGCACGGCCCACTAGTTTTCTAAAATCGGTAGCGGGCTGATTGATTCGCGTCTGGCGAGTGCGATATCAACCAGAGCGTTAAACATATATTTGTCATCCAGTCGTGTCCCCCCTTTCTTCGTTGCATCCCCGAAACTGCCTTCTTCAGTTAGATCTACCGTTTCCAGTGCAACCAGGTATCCCTGTTCAATTTGGCTTTTGATTTCCTGGTGGCTATCGTTAGAGAATATCCATGGTGCATGCTCTTGACTCATTCCCCGGGTTTCCATGTCGATTGAATCAACCAGAGAGTCTGAGACTAATGTGCCTGAGACAAAACGGTTATAGCGTTCCAGGCTTCTCCAGTAACCCACAAATGCATGACCCTCAATCAGGATAATCACCGGGTAGATATCTATATATTCAAGGCAAGCAGCGAATGTTAGCGCAAGATCGATGCAAGTTCCCCGGCTTGCCCGCGCGACCTGACTCGGGGTTCTAAGGCGTTGTCCTGTGCCACTTGGTGGCGGATTGATATAACCAATACCGAAATCAAATATAATTGCCGCCCAAATCGCTTGCACTTGTCGGTCGATTATCGGTTTTAGTTCCTGTAGATCTTCTGACAGGCCCACTCTCTGGTAGCCGTCGAATGACGAATTGCGATTGTCGGATAAGGTGATGAGGTGCTTTTCTGCACGATCAATTATCTGCTCGATAAAAGGATCACGTGGTAAAACAAATGATGGCAACCAGGCTCTGTTTTGATCGTCGTCCAGCCATTCGTCAGAGGGGTTTAAGGTGACCGGGTAAGTTTGTTGTAATACTATTTTTTCTCCCAGGGAAACCTCAACAAACAAACTGGTTCTGAGTGGTTCGGAAACGGTTCGAATTATTGAAGAAGTCAGTGGAATTCTGATCTTTTCATTGATTGGAGTGGAGTTGTGTTCTACGGTGTAGCGTCCACGATAGGCATGGCTCTGTGAGCCAAGGTGCAGAGTTGCTTCCACGCCGACATCATACAGAATTCCCTCACGCTTCTTGATCAATAAAAACTTGTTGAATAACCCGCCGCTATTGTTGTGTAGCGCGGAAAAGTTGAGTTCTTTTTTAACTTCAATTTCTGGTTCGAACCATGACCGGAAGTCTGCGATGTCTTCTGCACTCATGATTTTACTACGAACGGCTTGCCGTTCTTCTTGCGAGTTTTTTAGTTGACTGGCATCAATCAGCAGGGAATGAGCGCTCCACATTACTATCCCCGCGCCAGATACAGAAATGGTGTCACGTACCGTGCTTAACGCATACGAAAAGGCCGGCATGGGGGCTGGTGTCTCACTCCAGCTTGCGTAGAACTCTCTCATGAAAACCTCGGCCACAGCGTCATTGACCGTATCCTGGTATCCAATGGCGAGTTGAGCGCCAGCTGCTACAGCCAATGAACCGATTCTAGCCGCAGAGTGATAAATATTGGCGTAAATCAGGTCAACCGAATTTTGGCCCGCGTTTAATACTGAAGCAAGCTTGTCGGCAGGGATCGATTCATAGCCCTTGTCATTGTCTGTCTTGAATACCAGTCCGTCCTTATCCTTGGTTGTGACTGCTTCGGCTTCCGTGTCTCCAGTAAGCAGACGCGCTTCATTACTATCGATCCCTGCAATGTGGATTAAGTTAGGGCTGTGTTCTTTTATTGTTGTGCGCAGTTCCTCAAGTGAGGGATTGATGCATTCAATAACCCTATCTTTAAAATACTCATTGAGTATTTCCAACTCGCTGTCATAGTTGTAGTGTTTCGACAATGTTCCGGGGGCGCTCTGTACATAGAGTACTTTTGCGGATCTGCTGAATTTTGGTTTTGGAGTCCTGGACTGCAGCGTACGCACGACGGTGAGTGGTTTATGGTTGCCAAGCAGTGCTGCTGTAGTGCTAATCAGAAATTCCCACGGCGCGATTCGCGAGCCCCAACTCGACTCTTCGTCGACGTAATCAATAGCAATCTCGGCGACGTCTGCGTCCCTGAGTGTCGCATCCAGTTGCTCGTAATTAGCGATCTTACGAAAATCAGTTAATGCCTTTGTATCCAGGTCTAGTTCGGAACGCGCGCTGGTGAGATTTTTCCATCTGAATCGTCGGGCAAGGATGTAGTTCCACCGAATGGCCAGGTCTTGAATTACCGAGTCCGTGGTGATTTTTACCACCGCACTGCGGCCCTGTGTTGTGCTACGAAGAGTGACTGTCGATTGTTTTGCAGCGGAGACGGGGTCTTCTACCTTAGGTCGTCTGGTCTTTTTGGTAGCGGCCTGCTTTTTTGAAACCGCTTTTGTTGTCGCTTTAGTTTCGTGGGCTGCCGCTTTAGCGGCTGCAGCCTTTTTTTTCGAAATTGCAGTTCCCTGTCCAATCGTTGGTCGGGTTATTTTTGCTGCCATTGATGATTTCCATTGTCCATATGTACAATAATTCTATTGTTTGAAAAATCAGTCGTCCCATTCTTCCAGTAGTTGGCGGGCATACCTGCCAATCTCGGTTTGTGTGTCCTGTAGTTCTTCAATCGCGTGACGAGCGCTTTCGTTACCAATCTCATCCAATAAATCCAGCACAACCAACGCATTTTCAACGGGGTTAGTCACTAGTGATTTTAAATCTTCCACCATTGGTTCGCCTGCGATACTGATAACCTCAACAGCGAGTGCGACCTGGCTTTCATCATGGCTTGAGGCTGCGTCAATAAGCAGGCGTGCATCTATTGGGTCGTCTCGCAGCTGCCAACAAGAGTACATGGCAGACAATGCAACCAGCCTGTCTGGATCCTGTGTTAGCTGCTTTAGTTGTGGCCATGTATCTAAGGCTCCTTGCTTTCCAAGCGAAATTGCAGCGTGTGCTCTTTGGTTAGGGTCGCTGCTGGAGAGAGCCTCAATCAGTTGCTTCTTTTCGTTGGCTTGGTTCACGCGATTACCAGGGGATACCAACAAAACGGGAAAGGCCCTCTGCCTTCCACACGTCAGCTTCATGTGAAGATGAGTGACCACTTTTCTTCATTTTCTTTTCTTTTACAGGTGTATCTGCGGAAATATGTTTAAACCATTGCCCACCAGCGGCTATAGCAACAACCGGATCAAAGGATGCCTGTATATTGTATGCTTTTTTTACGTTCGACCAGTTCGCACAGTAATCTTCTCTTACCGGGGGGCTAAGCATCACAAGACGGTCGATTTTCAGGTCTTCGTGGGTGGCGAGCATGGCGACATTTGCGCCGTGACTGTGTGCGAACACATTCACCTCGTGAGCGGGATGGCCGCGTAACCATTTGTTCAGTGACTTTCCGGCTTTTCGTCGTGATTTATCTCGATTTTTACCTGACCACATGAATTGATCACTCTTGCCGTATAGATCTGAACGTTGCAGATCATTCTTCACGTATTCAAAAAAATCGCCACCAGGTCTCCACCACGTTCCATCGGAAGCCCAGGTGCCGTGAATTATGATTGTGATTTCATTTATACTGCTGACAGGCCCTGTCCCGCGGCGCTTTTTTGCTGCGGTAGCGGTGATTGCGAGTTGGCCGTCCCCCCATTCTGCCATGCTGTCTGAAACCAGACCGTTGAGCTTCCCTAACGCGAGTCTGGCTGCCATGTAAAGCGCTTCGCCTTCATCTCCTAACTTTGCCGCATAGTCCATCATGTTTTCAAGATCCGCTAAATGATATTTTTCTCCGGACATTTGAAAGTAGGCATCCATGATTGCCACTTGAACCATTGGCTCTGCCGTGGATAGAGCCTCATCCATCAAATCGACTAGGTTGGTGGTGTACTCCAAGAACGGGGCGGCTTGACTGATTTTGACGCTTTGAAAATCAGAACCCTTTTCTGTATTCAGGGCTGCCTTGAATTGCTTTAGTGCAACTTCCTGTTCCATAGGTAATGCTCCTTTTGATTAGCTTCCTTAAACCGTAGAGTAGAATCTGCGATAGTTTGTGCCAGGAAATTTGATCGCAGATCTTACGATGTTATCAATAATAGTAGGTGAAAATTGATCACAGCGCACAGGATCAATGATTCATGATTCACGCTCGATGTTCCCGTTGTGGAATTAAGTTTTGGAAATAGGAGTTGGTGAACGATAGTGAGGTAAATCTAAATTGTTGAATGCCGAGAGGCCGTACCTATTGCATATGTTTCTAATTTTTGTCGGGTAATCCAGTGAAAAATATATGACGTCTTCAATTTATCTTTATTCAGCGTCGGTGTGTCAGGGCGTACGTTGATATGTCGTAAATTTCACTCGACCAATGTGGTAAAGACCAAATAGTTATTATGGTACAAAAGCGTTATTACTCTTTTAGCGCTACGGCTGTAACTTATATGGGTAGAGTTCGTGAATAGAGGCTTAAAAGTCGAAAGTTAATTATCGGGAGTTTTTCTTTGGTGTTGTCAAACGTGATTTGAGCAAAGTCAGTTTACGTACTATATATCCAATGTCGACACTGGTTCGATTGTGGAAGTTCTTCGAACGTTTTGGATTTGTAGTCTGGTCCTGGTGGTCAAACGGATAGCCGGTCGTTGACAGGCGATTGTTAGCTGTTATCCAGAAGGCGATGGATAAAAAAGGAGCTGTAAATGGCACAGGTTGTGAGGTCAATAGTATCGGCTCTGGTCGATTGGTATCTACGAATATCTCAGTTCGTTTTGGGGGTTTTCGCCCAGATTTTCACTGCCTTGAAGTTCGTGGCAGGTTGGGCTGTAAAGCTGTTAATTCCGGTTGTATTGTTATTCCTGCTGTATAGCGTGTACCTGGAGAGGAGTGATTTTAAGAAGTACCAGGCTTCCGATAGAGGGGCCGCTGGCATCATAAACGACCCTATTGATCCAGATGTTTCCCCTGAAAAAATCACCTATCTCGATCAAAATTGGAGCATAAACGACAGCAATTGGTTTTATTTTGCGACTCAAGGTTCCAACCTTATCCCCTATGATTTCTTTCTGTTTCTGGAACAGAAAGACAGCGACAAGCCATTCAAAGATCCAGAGAATATGAATGCGTTTCGATATCTGCCGCAACTTGAGAGTAACGGGAATCCGGATGCACTTCCGGTAGGAATGACAAAAGATACCTATCTGGGGAAATCCTATATGGGTTTCACCTGTGCAGCCTGCCACACCAGTCAGATTAATCATGTTGGCGATGATGGCGTGAATTTTGGCATTCGAATCGATGGCGGCCCGGCAGCCTCTGATATGGAAAAGTTTATGGAGGCATTGGCCGATGCACTGGATGCTACCAGAAGGGATGACGCCAAGCTTTCACGATTTAAAGAAGCTTTGAAGAATCAGGAAGGGGGTGATTATGAGGGAGAAGACAAAGAACAGGCATTGCTCGCTGATCTGGATTATTTTGCAATTCAACTAAAGACCTATGTAGAGGTTAACAGCCCTGTCGACGACTTATACGCCGTAAAATACCAATCGTCTGAGAATGAAAATGGAAGGCGTTCGCATTATGGATTTGCCAGACTTGATGCTTTCGGTCGAATATTTAATCGTGGAATACAACACGTCGTTGACCCACAAGTATTTCGCAAGCTGTTGGAAAGTAAACTACCGCAACCGGTTATTGATGTGATAAAGGAAGATCTGGACAAGATCTACGGAGAAGAGTCGAATCCTGCTTCTCCAACACCTACACGGGCAGTTGTGAAAACCATGGTGGTCCTTGACGCAAAAACACCTGCCGAATATGGCGATCAGGTTTATGATGCTCTGCGCGAGCTAAGATCAGAAATCTACAACGCAGCAGACGCCGCAGCTAGCTATCCCTATCTGTGGGATGTCCCTCAGCACGACTATATTCAGTGGACAGGGCTGGTTTCCAATGCCGGGCTTGGTCCTTTAGGTAGAAACACCGGACAGGTGATTGGAGTCTTTGGCACGCTGGATTGGGAGAAACGCAGGGAGCTTCCGTATCGCAGTATTGCGGAGATACTGAATGTAATGAGGGGAGGTGGTCTGGATTCGCACTATGTGAGCTACAAATCGTCAATCGACAAAGCAAATCTACGACGAGTAGAATATAAGCTGCGTGATTTATGGTCCCCTGAGTGGCCCGAAGATATTCTGGGCAGACTTGATACCGATTTGATTCCAGAGGGCAGAGAACTCTTTGTCAGACATTGTCAGGAATGCCACCACGATATTAAACGAGACGACCCGGAACGAAGGATTATTGCGCACATTTCCAGTGTGGAATCAGCCGGTACAGATCCCCTGCTGGCCGAGAACGCTGTTAACGCGACGGGTTCTGCTGGAATCCTGTCCGGTATGCTTAGTAGCGATGCGCTTGGTCAGATTGTTTTAACTGAAAAATCACCTGTGCCTGCAATTTTAAAGGTTGCGACCAAGGGTGTGATTGTGACAACTGATCCAGACAAAGGCCCTGTCAGAGCAGCAACTGAGTGGGCGTTTGATATGTTTAGAACGGTTAAAAACAATGATGTAAAGCCCTCCAGACGGATCGGTGACTATGATTTGCCCACTCCGCAGAAACCCTATGCGCCGATTACCGGGTATAAAGCTCGCCCGCTAAATGGTATTTGGGCGACTGCGCCCTATTTACATAATGGATCAATACCTAATCTTTACGAAGTCTTGCTGCCCAAACGAAAGTCCGGCGCTACAGAGGACAATCAGGCAGGGCAAAACAAGGAATACCGTAGCGATACATTTTTGGTTGGTTCACGACAGTTTGATGTTGAAAAAGTCGGCTTTAAATCGACTGATTATCCCGAGGGCGAGGGCTTTCTCTTTGACACGTCGTTGCGTGGAAATTCAAATGCCGGACATGAATATGGAACTGAGGAGCTCACGCCAAAGCAGCGCAGAGCACTGCTTGAGTACCTTAAACAGTTGTAGCAATGTAAATTTAAAAACCGGGAAAATAGTCAAGACAAGGTATAACTCCATTACATAAAGTGAGGCAGATAGCTTTAGCCCGCATTGTTCATAAGGCGATTGGATAGTTTTGGTAACAGACAAAGATTTGTCTATCGCGAGTCAACAATATAGTAACCGCTGTCCCGGCCATCTTTGAAGGCTGGTTTTGCAGCCCCTATAGTATTACAGAGACACCCATACTAATATGTTCATATGAATAACTCAGGCCGGGAGGCCGAATGCTACAAACCTGGCGTTGGTTCGGACCGAATGACTCAGTTTCTATTGACGATATGCTACAGGCCGGGGTGCAGGGCGTAGTTACGGCGCTGCATCATATTCCCCCTGGCGTAGTCTGGTCAGCAGAGCAGATTACGCAGCGCCAGCAAGAAATCGCGCACATGGCTGATGGTTCATCATCCGGGCTCCGGTGGGAAGTCGTCGAAAGCCTGCCTGTGTCGGAAGATATCAAACGCCAGGCGGGTGACTGGAAACAACATATAGAAAATTACCGTCAAAGCCTGAGCAATCTGCAGGCTGCAGGTATTGAGGTGGTCTGCTACAACTTCATGCCAGTGCTTGACTGGACACGTACAGATCTGGCTTACCGCCTGCCAAACGGTGCGACCTGTATGCGCTTTGATTTTATCGACTTTGCGTTGTTTGATATTCATTTGCTAAGGCGAGCTGGTGCGGCAGAAGATTTTCCTGAAGATATTGTTGAAGCGGCGGGGAAACGTATGGCTGCACTTTCTGATGAAAGACAGGCAATGCTTCTGAACAATCTTGTTTGCGGGTTGCCTGGTGCTGCAGAGACAATGTCTATTGAAGATATACGCGGGCATTTATCTGTTTATAACAATATTTCCGCTGATCAACTACGTACCAATCTTATTGACTTTCTCGCACAGGTTGCACCTCATGCTGAAGCACTCGGAATGCGGCTATGTTGTCATCCGGATGATCCGCCGTGTCCTTTGTTGGGCTTGCCGAGAATCATGTCCACTGAAGCAGATTACCAGCAAGCACTGGATGCTGTTGATCTTCGTTCCAACGGTGTGACGCTGTGTTCCGGCTCATTAGGTGCGCGTTCTGATAATGACTTACCCGGCATGATGGAGCGGCTTGGTGATCGAGTGCATTTTCTTCATCTGCGAAACGTTAAACGCGAGAGCAGTGCAGTGTTTGGTAGTTTTCACGAGTCCGAGCACCTGGATGGCGGCACCGATATGGTGTCACTGATTGCAGCGGTATTGAAACAAGAGCATCAACGAAAGGAATCCGGCCGGTCAGATTTTGTCATCCCTTTTCGGCCTGACCATGGGCAAAACATTCTTGACGATCACAGGCGTAACACGCAGCCGGGTTATCCCGCCATTGGCAGACTAAAAGGACTTGCAGAGTTACGGGGGATTGAAGCGACACTGAGTCATCCTGTGATGAGTGATCTGGTGATGAGTCATCCGGGGAGTGGAATTTCCGGGTGATGGGCTCACGATTGACCGCAGTTGAAAAAATAGAGGGTCAGGCACTACTGCCACAGTACAGGCCGGAAGAACATGGAGTGGGCATAGCTCATATTGGTGTGGGCGCCTTTCATCGCGCCCATCAAGCGGTAATGACCGACGACGCATTAGCACAACACGGTGGTGATTGGCGAATCGTCGGTGTCAGTCTGCGATCAACAGACCTGGCTACAAAGCTGAATTTACAAAACGGATTATATACGCTGCTGGAAAGAGGGCAGGCCGCGACTACTGCGAGGGTTATCGCTGCGATTGATCATGTCATAGCGGCCGACTCTGAAGCTGCGCTGGCGATGCTTGGTCGTCCGGAGATCCGTGTGGTAACACTCACCGTCACAGAGGCCGGTTATGGTATTGATCGAGACAATCGGCTGCCAGATATAAATAATCCGGTGGTGTCTGCTGATCTGGCACAGCCAGCTAAAGCAACTGGTGTTCTGGGGCTGCTTGTAGCGGCTCTCGATCAGCGGCGCAGGTCGGGAGTGGCTCCTTTCACCGTATTGTCATGTGATAATTTGCCTGAAAACGGGGCGCTGGTACGGGATGGCGTTACAGGTTTTGCGCGCAATGCTTATGATGATGAACTGGCGGAGTGGATACAAGCTAATGTCAGTTTTCCAGGCTCGATGGTTGATCGCATTACGCCCGCGTCCACCGATGACACCTGCCAGGAAGCTAGCGGTTTGACGGGTTGTGATGACCTGGCAGCCATTGAAACCGAGCCCTTTTCCCAATGGATCATTGAAGATAACTTTCCCTCTGGCAGGCCGATGTGGGAGGCAGGTGGCGCTATTTTTGTCAACGATGTAACGCCTTATGAACGTATGAAGCTAATGATGCTAAATGGCAGTCATTCAATGTTGGCATATTCCGGATTCCTTACAAATAAGTCTTACGTTAAGGAGGTGATGCAGGATGAACACCTCGAAGTGCTTGTGCAAAGGCACTTCAATGCGGCGGCAGCATTGCTTGGGCCGCTGCCGGGCGTAGATTACAGAAAGTATGCAAAGGCACTTAGTGAGCGATTTTCCAATCCTGCAATTGCACATCAAACCTTTCAGATTGC
>CAZNOB010000195.1:0-3868 GCA_964574535.1 uncultured Granulosicoccaceae bacterium
CACGCACCTCAGTGATTCTCGCTACGCACCTGTTTCTGGATGAGCACTAGCTAATTTAAATAATCATTCCTCGTGGGTTGTTCAAAAAAATCAATATTTAGATGATTTGATTTTCACTTAGAATGATAGCGGGGCTTATGTAATTTGTGATATTTTGGCGGAGCTTTTTTTATAATATTTTAATGATAAAATAATCGCACAGACTACTCGATTTCTGCTTATTCTGCCGTGTATATATTGGTTTACCATTTGATTCTCTGGTACGAGCACAATCATTTCTGCTAGTATCTTTGGCATATCGAACCCAATTTATATGATACCCGCGGAAGATGGTTTTAATTCATTGAGTAAATATAAACCCAAAGTTGTTGCTATCGTGATCGGTCGAAACGAGGGCAAAAACTTGATAGGATGTATAAATTCGCTAAAAGGTAAGGTTAGTAATACTGTATACGTAGACTCAGCCTCCTCAGATTGCAGTGTGCCGCTTGCTCGCAACCTGGGTGCTTTAGTGTTGAATCTCCCTACCCACAAATTCTGTTCTGCCGCTCGAGCAAGAAACCACGGCTATCAATACGTGAAAGAAAATTTACGGGATGCAGATTTCATACAGCTCGTTGATGGCGACTGCGTGATAGATAGCGGTTGGGTTCAACTAGCATCAAAATTCCTGATTGAATCACCTCAGTACGCAATAGCCAGCGGTCGCTGTGTAGAAAAGGATATCAACAGATCGAGATACAATCGATTTTGTGATATCGAATGGGATACACCGGTTGGAGATGCAATTACCTGCGGCGGGGTTATATTGATCCGTCGCTCAGCATTTGAACAGGTAGGGGGATATTGTGAAGATTTAATCGCAGGGGAAGAACCAGAAATGTGCGTGCGGTTGAGGAAACTGGGATGGAAGATATATAAACTAGACGCCCCGATGGCTATTCATGATGCCGATATCACACGCTTTACTCAGTGGTGGAACCGAACTGCAAGAGCTGGTTACGCTTTCGTAGCAGTGTGGAGAATTCATTGTAGTTCGATGCATACTATTTGGGGGCGTGAAACTAAAAGTGCTGTTCTCTGGGCACTGTTGTTGCCAATCATATTCTTGTTGTGTTTGTTAAAAAGCGAGCTAATTTTGATGCTACTTTTATATCCAATCCAGCTCGCGCGAATCTGGGGAAAAGCGATCCGTTCCGGGGATTGTCGTAAGAAGTTTGATTGGGCTTTTTTTCTATTGTTGGGAAAATTTGCCGAAGGCTTCGGTGTAGCTCGATATGTGATGGAGCACTTGAGAGAGTGTATGCCTAGATTTTTCGAATACAAATAACGCTGTTAATCTACAAAATGAAGATCGCATATCTTATTAACCAGTATCCGAGAATTAGTCACTCATTTATCCGTAGTGAGATTATCGCTCTGGAATCTAGCGGAATATCAGTTGTAAGAATTGCTGTCCGGCCCAGTCCTGAACCACTGGTTACCGCTGAGGATTTTCATGAGCAAAAGAAAACTCAGTATATTTTGAGCGGCGGACTGTTTCGTCTTGTATACGGTTTTCTCTTATTGTGTTTACAAAGGCCAACAAGAACTCTGATGATGCTGCGTTGCTATATTACCCTAACGCGCAACGCTGGCGGTGCGTGGTTTAAACATGCAGCTTATGCTATCGAAGGTGCTGCAATGGTTAGGATATGCGAGAACATGAATATCGATCATATCCACAGCCATTTTGGTACCAATGCTACGGCTGTTGCTCTATTCGCGAAGGTTTTGGGCGGACCAGGATACAGTTTTACAGTGCACGGACCAGAAGAGTTTGATCATCCGATACGGCTTTCTATCCGTGAAAAAGTGCAGTTCGCTGACTCGGTAATCGCTATCTCGATGTTCTGCAGAAGCCAACTTTATCGCTGGTGCAAGGTTGAAGATTGGCAGAAGATACACATCGTTCACTGCACGGTTGCCGCGAGTTTTTTACAAAAACCAAAAGCAAACCATGTTCAATCCGGAAGAATTCTATCCGTAGGTCGAATCTGCGAACAAAAAGGCCATTTGGTTGTTTTGCAAGCTATCAGGATAATCATAGATAGCGGAGTAAACCTGCAGCTGAAACTGATCGGTGACGGTGATATGCGTGCTACGGTGGAGTCAGAAATTGATCGGCTCAATCTTGAAGGTTATGTCGAGATTCTTGGTTGGAAAAGTGAAGAGGAAATCATCAGCGAACTCGATTACGCCGAATTGTTCGTGCTAGCAAGTTTCGCAGAGGGATTACCAGTAGTCATTATGGAGGCATTGGCGCGCGAAGTTCCAGTAGTCAGTACCTATGTTGCAGGTATTCCAGAGCTAGTGGTGTCCGGCAGAACCGGATGGCTTGTTCATGCGAGTGATACACAATCGCTGGCAGAGTGTATTACTGCGGCGTTGGGTGCTTCTTCAATAGAGAAGAAAAATATCGGGTTACGCGGGAAACAACATATCGTCGATGAATTCAGTCCCATAGAGTCGACAAAACTTATAAAAATATTTGAGGGATCTATAGCGCGTTAAGGATTGTTGCGCGTAAAGTTGCGCAGTAGACGACTACCAGCTTTGATTGCTGTAGAGGCCCTGTGAAATTATCAGTTTCGATAGAAGTACAGGTAGCTGCACAAGATTGCAAAGGTAACGTTTACCCAATCGTGAAGGCTGGCTGAATGCTCGAAACAACCATTCCATAGCCAACGCCTGCAACAGTTTTGGGGCTCGGTTTTGTTTGCCAGTCAAAAAATCAACGGCAGCGCCGCAACTTATTCCAATTCCAAAGGTTCTGCGATCAGCAGTCCTGGATAGTAGCTCTTCCGACACAGGGCAACCCATGCAAAACAGTATGACTGAAAATCTCGGTTGGGCGGCTAATTCAAGGAGTTCGTGTCGTTGAATATTGCTAAGCGCGGTTGTATCCGGGCAAATGTTCTCGAACGTGCAAGTTGGAAATGAGAGCCGTAGTTTGTCTGTCGCCCTATTGGTTGGCCCAACGAGCAGTATGTGTTGATTTCGTTCTCGGTTGACCATTTGTTCAACAAGGTCGCTGCCGGTTACAACATTGGTAATACCTAGTTTGAAAATGCGGGATAATAGTTTAACGACCCTGCTGTCATTTAATATCAATGTAGCTCGAGAGTATGAGGTATTAAGCTCTTCATAAGAGCTGCTGTTGAGTTTTAGGATGTGATCGACATTCGGTGTAACTATACTGATAAATCTGCGTGATCTTTCACTGTCCATGAAACTGAGCGCTTGCCCAATAGAAATATCATCACATGATATTCCCAGGTAATTTTTCCGCATGCTATTGCCATACGCTGCTTCCGTCGTGTTATCGCCGACACTGTTTCTGCTTGCCCAATCCATCTTCTACATATTTCCATAAGTTCAAAATCGACATGTCAAATATATGTTGCCTCGTCGTTTACTACTTTACCGTTGCACTAACGAGGTTGCAATCATGGGTGGTGGTATATGTGGGATGTTGATTTCAGGGTCGTCGCATAGTCCGCCGAACATCTCATTAGGTGCATATGTGGGGTTGTGACCAGTGCCTCACTTTAGTGTTTTATACTATGGTTTCGGGGTTATAGTACTGGTGGGTGCAGCGTTGAAAACACCATTGAATAGAAGTCAAACGGGAAGTTGTTCATTTCGACGATCGGTCAATGAATCCTGCTCGGAATCATTTCGCAGAGAAAGTTCACGGTAAAGGCAATTATGTGAAAGATTTTGTAGGTAAGTTTCCATCTCTTTTAGTGGTGGTGCGCCTTTACTAAAACAGGAGAAAATTGTAGACCGGCTGCTGCCTTGAAAGATCAGTGGAGAGTCTTAACAA
>CAZNOB010000195.1:3968-9552 GCA_964574535.1 uncultured Granulosicoccaceae bacterium
AGAGTCTTAACAAGACACCCATGTTAAAAAAGAATTGAAATTAAATTCTTATGTTTTTTCGAAAGCGAGGAGGCGGTAAAATTCGTCGGATTTTAAGATAGGTGTCTCTGCAAATTTTTCAGAGTGGTCTGCTCGCTGCCAGGCCAGCATTTCATGATAAGTTTGATCTGACGCCAGTATTACCTGGTGCGCTGGGAGTTCTGATAAAGCCGCCGGTAAGAATCTGACGGAAGCACGCAGTCCACACAGGAAACTCATGCCGAACACAGGAATTGGTGTGGAGGCCTCTGCAGATGTAGAATTCGGTCTTGACAATGTCGGGGTGGATCTGGAAGTCCGTGCTGCTTTGAGTCTGTGGGCTGGCTTCAAGATAGATGTCTTAATCAGCCCAACTGGTGTTAATGATGACGCGGGAGATGCATTCAGTGCGGTTACAGGTTTTTTCGATGGGTAGATTTCAACAATTGCTTCTATGCGGTCTATTCATGATGACCGCATCTATACAAGCATCCACAACGCAGAATGAGACTGCCGCAGGATCAGGTGATGTGGTGATGGGTAAAGTTGAATATGAGTTGCCGCACGAATTGGGGGTACTGTCTATGCAACTCCCACTGCACTGGGTAGGTGGCAGAGCCGACCGTGTTGAAGCATTATGGATTGATCAAAATGGCAAGCCGTTCAAGGATAACGTGACATTAACGATTCGCGATGGCAACAAAGTGGAATATCCTGAAGAATTTCTTGATCGAGCCATCGTAGCGACGATCTCAAGCGTTGATCCATCTACTGTATCAAACCGTGAAAAAATTCCGACTCGGCGGTTAATTTCTTTCCAGCGTACCATTGGTGGACAGGAGATCATGCAGACCCGATTGTTTATCTATACCGAATTAGCTGATAAAAGCTATTTGCTGATGCTGGATCACTCCCGGCTTTTGGATGGAGTCCCTGTCGATCTAAGTCAGGTGAGAATTAAATAATATTCGCGCACACACCCAGTGAGAAAGTGAAGCAGTATTATGGCAACTACATCATGCAGGAAGAAAATAGCGGCTGAGCAAGACGTCGGGTACCTGACACGAATATGCAACAAAAATATTGGATAAATGTTCGAGACAAGCCTGCTTTCCTATCGCGTTTGATGAGAGAGCTATCGAGTGATGACTCTCAAATACTATTTGAGGGTGATTTGAGCCTGAATGTGACGGTCCAGCCTGTAGAGCTACGGAATTGACAATTAAAGAACTGTATTAATGACGTAGAATTTCGTAAGCCAGTTAATGCGAGTGCCGAATATCCAATTTTTCGTTATGCGACCAGCTATTCCATCATGAAACCAAATACCGATGGCATCGTCTATCTAGATGACTTTCAACTCACCGATGCGTCAGCGATGCTCGCCGCAGACCGCGATTCCGAACATAGAAAACGATTCGAGTTTCCGCCTGATTTTGTGCCATCGCTTGAGCATTCGCGTAACGTAATTCGGGGCTGGATATATGACAAAAAGCTGGGGACGCGATACACCTATGCGGTGCGTGCCACGGATTCGACCTGCCTTGTCGGCGGATGCGAAATCTGCCCGAAAGAGCAGAAGATCGCGAACCTCTCCTATTGGACACATCCAGACTATCGGCGCCGCGGAATTGCTACACGCGCTGTCTCAATCGCCTGTAAGATCGCTGCGGAATTTGGAATCGAGCGATTGGAAATTCTTGTTGACAAAGACAACACGGCATCAAGGCTTGTTGCAGTCAACAGCGGCTTTATTCAATCCAGTGATCTGAACGGTCGAGCCTGTTACCATTTGAATCCGCTTTAGTGAGCATACTGCGGATATAACGGTGAAGTATTAGATTAATGTTGCCAGAGAATATTTGCGGCATTTACCATAAGTATCGATAGTACTTAAACAAGGCAGCTACAGCGACATGGTCAATGCTGTTTGACAGTGGCACTTTGATAGTGTGGTTGATCGTGTTAATCGAATAGCAGTTTGCTTTTGGATAAGTTGGGTCGTCGTTTCTGTCGGGCTTGAGGTCCGCGCTGATAAACTCTTGGAACCGACTTTTATGCCAGGCACTCAAATCCAGAATGGGTTACTGATCGTCGATGAATCTCGCGTGGAGAACTCTGGTGACTTGCTGCATGAGAGTTTGATTGTTAGTGTCGAGATATTTCCGGCAACAAGCTAAAAAAGCCGTCGAGTGAAGACGATAAAACGCAAAGCGTTTGCTCTTGATCTACCCGCGTTTAATCCGTTTTGAGAGTGATCGTGGAAGTGGGTCGGCGCACCATGGATGGCGCAAAGAGCGCTGTCAGCCAGGGAAGGCTGCAAGCGCTATCCACTTGCACGATCACTTTCAAAACGCCGCAGGCTCCTGGCAGGGTTGTCCTGCTAGCAGCGCACTGCTCACCGGGGTGTAATCTCCTAGGGTAGTAGTCCATCCTCTGCCAGGTAATCAAGCATCACTTCAGTGCGCAAGGCAAAGCATTCGCGCACATTTTGTGAGGCGAGCTCCCAGTCGACACGATCAAAGCCTGGTTCAGTGCGGGTGTTGCCCCACCTTGCTGCTTCTGCATCAATTGCGGCATCCACACTTGGCAGTCGGTTGTCCAGGCGCGCTATGGACTGTTCGACAGTGAGCGCACCGCCAGGCGTTAACATGTGTAGCTGCACGCGATCCTTAAAAATCTGCACGAATTCCGGGCGAGTAAGTGCCGCTTCCAGCAACCAGGCAGGGGCCAGTCGCCCACTAAGATTCCAGGGTGGCGTCGGATTCCAGCCGGGTGCGCGCTCTGGATCTGCATTAGTGCAAAGTGCAGACTCGCTGTCTTTGTCGACGAAGTGCCATTTTCCTCCGATACCGGTACCTGTTCGATCGCGAACGGCAAACCAGTTGTTTGAGAGTTCCCCGGTAAAGCGAGGGCTGCTGTCACTGTCGCCAGAGACCCAGCTCAAAAGGTAATAGTCGGCTAAATTAACAACATTTATTTCGTTTTGAAAACGAGCCCATTCATCATCATCCATGATTCTGTCTTCTACGATAGGCGACAACGAGTCCCACGCGTCAATAGTGCCATCGCGCACATCAAAGTGTTCTTTTATAATATCGTAGTCACCTTCGTCGCCGCCCAGATACTGAGAGGCATACTGATTCGCTACACGCTCCTCCGTGAAGTAGAGTCCCCAATATTGACCATTAAGAAACGCATGGACATATTTACTCCGTGTATGCAGATGCCCCATTGCACCCTGGGTGTCACGACTCCAGACATCTCGCAACCAGTCAGCATCAGTGCCACGTCCACTTGAGTTCGCTGACACTGTGTTCCACGACCACGATTGTGCGGTTTTGAGGTCGAGTGATTCAAAGACATCTACACCATCAGTGCCGTGAATCGGATAGTTCAATTCACCATCTCCATACTCGTTACTAAAAACGAGCCGCATCGAATGCTTGAAGTTTTCCGGAGTGCGGCTGGTACCACCCTTTATGCGAAGACCGCCGTTGATATCGAAGCCCGGTTCTGTACCCGTGGGATCAATCAGTTCAATCGACGCTGGACGCTCCCAGTCACCGCCTCTGGATTCCGGATTGCTCCAGATGCCAGTTTCGGCATTGAACAAATTGTCGAGATCGGTAGTAATAGAAATCGATGGTATTGCAGTAAGCGCCAGCTCTACAGACACCCTTTCAGCTGTGGTCAGGTCTGGATCCATACCATAAAAAGTTCTCATGCCGTTGATTGTGTTATCAGCAGGCCAGCCCGCCGGTGTGCTTTCGGACCGGTTGGCGATCTCGGCGGCGAACAGATAACTACGGGTTTCTGGCGGGCTGCTTTCCCAGCCACTGCGGGTTGCCACTGCACGCAAAACGGTTGTTTGGTTTACATCTATTGAAGTGCCGGAGGGCACTGACAAGCCGTTCGATGCAGATGGAGTACTGCCATCCGTAGTGTAGTGGATGGTGGCTGCCGGTGTGGATGTAGACAACACGACAGACTGATCATCACTATAGAAACCGTGTGGGAGTGAAAATGCAACCGGTTCGACGAAACCTCCGATTCCACTGTCATTCGCCGCACCTGGTGTCGGCGGATTAAAAAAGCTTTCGAATCCGTTATTGTCTATGCCATAGCTTATGTCCGTGGATTGCGCGGGGTATTCTGATGTCCAGGCTGGTAAAGTTACCGTGCCGTTTTGATCAGCCAGAGTCAAAGACTCTCCACCGGCACTGAGCTTGAAGTCAACATGAAGTTCACCCTCTATGGTGAGTTCAGGGTTACCGGACGCGAAGATTATAAGATATTCGTTTGGACCTATTACGGTGCCTGAAAAAACGTGTACATCTGAACCCGCGGTAAGTGTCCAGCCTGTTAAATCAACAGGCTCGCTTGAATTGTTATACAACTCGATCCAGTCCGGATTATCACCGGTGTGATCAGTCAGGCTTACATCATTTGAGGCGACAAATTCGTTGATTGTGACCGTGCTAATTGTAACTGTGCTGACGATATTCGCCGCACCTGGTGTCGGCGGATTAAAAAAGCTTTCGAATCCGTTATTGTCTATGCCATAGCTTATGTCCGTGGATTGCGCGGGGTATTCTGATGTCCAGGCTGGTAAAGTTACCGTGCCGTTTTGATCAGCCAGAGTCAAAGACTCTCCACCGGCACTGAGCTTGAAGTCAACATGAAGTTCACCCTCTATGGTGAGTTCAGGGTTACCGGACGCGAAGATTATAAGATATTCGTTTGGACCTATTACGGTGCCTGAAAAAACGTGTACATCTGAACCCGCGGTAAGTGTCCAGCCTGTTAAATCAACAGGCTCGCTTGAATTGTTATACAACTCGATCCAGTCCGGATTATCACCGGTGTGATCAGTCAGGCTTACATCATTTGAGGCGACAAATTCGTTGATTGTGACCGTGCTAATTGTGACTGTGCCGCCGTCAAACACGCACACAGTGTCCGTTACAAACCCGGCAGTTCGGGTCCGCAATATATACTGCGCATCAGGTGGTGCATTCACATCATCATATGAATCAAAGCCTGTTACTGTCGCTATCCACGACTCGTCCCGTAGCACGTTTGCAGACGTTCCCAGATAACCTGAAAACTGAAGGGTCGTAACATTCCCGTCAACGATACCATCACACATTGGAGCTGGTGGTTCAGGTTCACGTTCGATTGTGCAGTTAGTGTCTGTGATAACCCCACCAGGTCTGGTCCGCAATATATAGGATGCCCCAACTGATGCATTCGTGACATCATATGAATCAAAATCTGTCACGGTTGCTAACCATCGTCCATCCTGCAACAGGTTCGCTGACGTTCCCAAATCTCCGGAAAAGGTTAATGCCAACTCGTTTCTGACGAATGAGCCATCGCACATCGGAGCTGGCGGTGCAAGCTTAGGTTCGATTACGCAGTTGGTATCTGTAACAACGCCACCGGGTCTGGTCCGTAAAACATAGGATGCCCCGGCTGATGCGTTCGTATCATCATAGGAATCAAAACCTGTCACGGTTGCCAGCCACCATCCGTCCCGCAACAGATTCGCTGAAGTTCCCAA
>CAZNOB010000196.1:0-9548 GCA_964574535.1 uncultured Granulosicoccaceae bacterium
GACGGAACGGTTTTACTCAAAGTCATTAATATGCGTAGAAAAAATTCGACTGATAACCCTTAGATAGATTATTTAAGTAGAAGGAACTTAAAAATGCCCACACTAGAACAAACCCCTGGTGTATTTGTTGTTGAACAGGACGCATTTCCAAACGCAGTGGTTGAAGTAGTAACAGCAGTTCCTGTATTTATTGGATTCACGGAAAAGGCTGAAGTTAACGGGGCTACACTCCACAATCAGCCCACACTAATTTCCTCTCTCAGCGAGTTTCAGGAACTTTTCGGTTTTGGCCCGCAACCGATGTTCAAAATGAGTTCTGATGCGGTCGGTAATTCCAGTGGTCAGGCGGGAAATACTGCAGCGGTAGATCACAGGATGAACTCACTGCTAATGCCAAAAGCAAACGCATTCCCTGGTGTGGCAGAGGTAACCATTAACGAGACTACTTACTCTTTTGAGCAAACCTCAGGACAGCAGTTGCTCTACTACAGCCTGAGAATGTTTTTTGGAAATGGTGGTGATAGTTGCTTTATTGTTTCAGTCGGTAGCTATAAAGACCAGCTTGGTAAAAAGGCATTACTTGATGGGTTAATTCCACTTGTCAAAGAACCGATGCCCACAATGGTGGTGGTTCCGGATGCTGTTTTGCTGGGTGAGAAAGACTGCAGCGAAGTGCAGCGGGCGATGTTGGCGCACTGCAAAAAAATGGGTAATCGAATGGCTATTCTGGATGTCTGGGGAGGATGGCATGACATAGGAGAGGGGGCTGTTGAGAAATTCCGGAATAGCATTGGTACAAGCGGGTTAAAATATGGTGCTGCCTATTATCCATGGTTAGAATCCACTGTTGTCAGTGACAGGGACCTGGGAGTTCAGCATATCGAGAATAAGGAAGCTCTTGCAAAGTTGCTTGCGCCTGAACTGGATCCTCACGGTGAAACAATAGAGTTGTTGAAGTCGGTTAAATTTGACGCAGCCCAGCTGCACGATCTTAATAACACTCAGAGTGATCGCTTGCGTATTATCAACGACTCGATACGAGCTCAATCAGTTGTGTTTAAAAATATTATAAGTGAGATACGAGACCAACTGAATCTGATTCCGCCTTCGTCAGCAATGGCAGGTATCTATACGCAGGTAGATCAACAGCGAGGTGTGTGGAAAGCACCGGCAAATGTCAGTGTAAATATGGTAATTCGCCCGGCGGTTAGCATCAGTCACGATGACCAGGAAGGGCTGAACGTTACTCCGCAAGGTAAGTCAATTAATGCGATACGGGAATTCGTTGGCGCGGGTGTGCTGGTTTGGGGTGCCAGAACACTCGACGGAAATAGTCAGGACTGGCGTTATATTAATGTTCAAAGAACCTTAATGATGCTGGAGGAATCAATTCGACTGGCAGCAAAGGATTTTGTGTTTGAGCCAAATACCGCAAATAGCTGGATAACCCTGAAAAGAATGATATCCAACTTTTTAACCGATATCTGGGTGCGCGGTGGTCTGGCAGGTGCCAGATTGGAAGATGCCTTCACGGTGCGTGTTGGTCTGGGAGAAACAATGACTCCAGAAGATATACAGGAAGGCATCATGAGGATAACCGCTTTTATTGCGCCACTCCGCCCGGCCGAATTTATCGAAATTACCTTTCAACAGCAAATGCAGGAAGAGTTAGCGACAAATTGACCACAGAGCATGCAAAGCATTTCTGAGGATGGCTCAGAAATGCTTTCCCGCAAATAACTGTGGTAGTGATCTTCACGCCCGGGCAATTGACGTTGCCAGGAGATTACGCCCCGGCGAGCGGTGCGCTGTCGCGCAGCTAACATGACATCCCTGCCGGGGGCCTGAAGGCAAGACGGCTGTGGCGAAGATAAAGTGTTATCGAACTTTCCTAACAGTCCACCAGGTACACAGCCGGATTGCAATTGACATGAACCCGGGCCTGGCTTACCAAAGCAAAACGAAAACTTCTACTTTTTTAATTTCTTTATTTTCTTCAGTTCTTTTTTGTCGACTATCCAGCCTCGGCAATTTTTGCTCCGACACTTGCATGGGATAGCAAACTCTGCGGGCCATCCATAATCGATGGTCAGCTGTCTGCCTTTCGGAATCGTGCGCAGAGCAGTGACATAAAGTGGTCGTATACCTGTGTCTGGATCCAGCTCTTCGTCGTCCCACACAAAAAGTTCGCTGTTGGGGTTACAGCTGTGGTTTAGGTAGCGGAAGGTTCCGGTTGGGCGCAGTAAATAGTCACCATCAAGTTCCATCAGATATCGAGGATCAACATCATCAGTGGTAGTGACTTCCCCCTGGACTTTCCCGATGACTGAATCTTTTGGTATAGACTTTTGTGCATAAACGCCTTTTCCATTTGGAGACGAAAGTACTTTAGCCGCTCGAATTCGAGGCTGTTTTTGTGTGGGCAATTTGATTCCTGTTTTGTTTAGTCAGATAAAACCGCCAAGTTTATGTTTTATTGCTTATCAAAATCAAATATAAAGAATCTGTAGCCTCATCTTCCCTGCTACTGTGATTGACGCTTCGGCGCTTTTACTGGTTTTTAGGTGCATCGTTGAGACTAAACGTTTAATTGGACTCAATTACCTTAGTATTTGGCTGGAAGTGTTACTGTCATTGTACTGATGCCTTGAACACTGAGTGGGCATGACAAACAGTTGCCTTCACTCGCATGACAGGTAGTATGATCATCACTCATGGAAAATGAAACTTATGGCCCGCCACCAGATTTCTGCCACACCCGATAATCTGTTTTGGGGTTATTTTGATGCATCTACACCGGCCGCGCTCACAGTAGACTCGGGCGATACCGTACAGCTAACCTGTATGCCTGCCGGACTAAAGAGCGATCAAATTCCTGATGACAGCCGCATTCGTTCAGATCATCTGATCGCAATGCAGGCATTGGCGGCAGATCGCGGGATCGGCTCACACATGATGACCGGACCCGTTTATGTGAAAGGGGCATTGCCGGGTGACGTTCTACAGGTAGATATACTTACAGTGAAGCCCATTCAGGATTGGGGCTTTACAAAAATAGCGCCGCTGAAAGGGGCTTTGCCTGAAGAATTTACCGACTATGAACACTTTTACACAGACATCGACACAGCCAACTGCACCTGCAGATTGCCCTGGGGTACTGAACTGCCACTGGAACCGTTCTTTGGCATCATGGCAGTTGCACCGCCACCTCAATGGGGCCGCATCGGTACAGCAGAACCGCGTGCCTTCGGCGGCAATATGGATAACAAGGAACTACAGGCTGGCACAACGCTCTATCTGCCGGTGTTTAACGAAGGCGCGTTGTTTTCTGCTGGTGACGGACATGGACGGCAGGGCGACGGTGAAGTCTGTATCTCTGCGCTTGAAACGGCACTGGAAGGGGAGTTCCGTTTAACGGTCAGAAAAGATCTCGACCTAAAAGCACCGTTTGCCGAAAACAGTGAATACCTGATATCAATGGCTTTTCACGAAGACCTTGATCAGGCCATGAAGCAGGCCCTGCGGGATATGATCGTGCTGGTAACCCGCCGCACGTCACTTGCGCGTAATCAGGCATATGTGTTACTGAGTCTGGCCGGTGATCTGCGCATCACTCAGGTAGTAGATGGCGAGAAAGGCGTTCATATGTTGATAAAAAAAGAATGGCTGGCCGGGCAGGGATGAGTGCATGGCAAGGTTCTAAAGGGTTACAACAGCAAGCTACGGATTCACGCTGTAAAAGTTGCTAAACAGAGAACTGACAACCCGCTTGGCTGTTAGTCCAGTTTATATCAGAAGGCGAATTAATATGGTTCCATCACTAACTATTACAGACGTACTGGTAACTGATGTGCGAGTGCCCACCTCGGACAGCCTGATGGGTTCTGATCCGTTCCATAAAAAGCCGGATTACTCGGCGGTTGTCATTCAATTATTAACCGATGGCGGCGTGCAGGGGTATAGCCTGGTTTTTAATATTGGTGCCGGCAACGACTGGGTGGCTTACGGTGTACGCGATCTCGCTGTGCTGGTTGTCGGGCAAAAACTCGACACCTTTATACGTTCACCGGCAGCCTTGCATCAATTGATGGTGGAGCATCACCAGATGCGCTGGCTTGCCGATGGTGTCTTTCGAATGGCTGCAGGCGGTGTGATCAATGCCATGTGGGACTTGTGGGCGCAAGCACTGGGTAAACCGATGTGGGCGTTACTGGCGGATCTATCTCCTGAAGAAGTGGTGTCCTGTGTGGACTGGCGATATCTGCGTGATGTTCTGAGCCCTGACGAAGCATTGGAGATTCTTAATCAAGGGCGCAACGGAATTGATGACCGGCGCAAGCACATGCAGCAGCAAGGCCCGGTTGCGTATTCCACCTCTGGTTGGCTTGGGTTGAGTGACGAGCAGATAGAGGCAGACATTCGCACGCTGCAAAGTAAGGGATTTCAGCATTTTAAAACCAAGGTTGGCGGTGATCTTGAAGACGATATTAAACGACTGGGGTTTCTGCGTGATGTCATAGGTGATGAAGGTTGCCTGATGACAGACGCCAATCAAATATGGGGCGTGGATGAGGCCATTGAATGGATGGAAAAACTGACTGAGTTTCGTCCATTCTGGATTGAAGAGCCCACCGCTCGTGATGATGTTTTGGGCTTTATGAAAATACGGCAGGCACTGAAACCTCATAACATTGGTGTGGCTGCAGGAGAACAAGTGCCATCGCCGGTGATTTTCAAACAAATGCTGGCCTCCGGGGCGCTTACCCATTGCCAGATAGATGCTATCCGAATGGGGGGAGTTAACGACGTGATCGCTGTCATACTGGTTGCGGCGAAGTATGGTATTCCTGTTTGTCCACACGGTGGCGGTATTGGTTTGTGTAATGTGATAAGACACTATGCCATCTGGGATCAGCTGGCGGTATCGTGCGCACGGGAAGGGCGATTTGTCGAGTATCTGAATTTTCTTCAGGATGATGTCTTTGAGTCACCGGTAACGGTAGCCAATGGGTGTTACGACACACCACGACAACCAGGCTGGGGTCTCGAGATGAAAGCGACGTTCGTTGAGAAACACGAATATCCAATCGGCGCAGTATGGGCGGATCGCCCGGGCCCTAAAGGGCCTGCCTTTGTAGCCTGAATGCTGGTGAGTATACTGATAATTATGCAGGTGGCTGTGTTGAGGAAGCAGTCCAGGAGGACTACGCAACAAAGCTTAAGCCCCTGACAGGTCATTATTCGCCGATCGGGATCAGCTCCTGCGGCTTCGTTAATCACCGAGCTTTATCACAACGGATCTACACTGTGGGAGGATAACCCCGTTACACGAATAGCGTCGGTCTTCCTCGATATAACAAATGGGTCTGTGTCGTCTATGAAGACTCCGCATCAAAGATAAATGCCACTGAGAGGTCATTATTCGCTGATCGGGGATCAGCTCCCACGGCTTCGTATATCAAGCTGGATTTAATCACAACGGATCTGGACTGTGGGAGGACAACCCCGTTGCGCGAATAGTGTGTTGGTCTACCCCGATATAACAATTGGTCTGCGTTGACTATGAAGACTCCGCATCAAAGCTTAATGCCCCTGAAAGGTCACTATTCGCCGATCGGGGATAAGCTCCCACGAGATACAAAAAAAGCGCTGTCATCCTGACAGCGCTTTTCGGATATACAACTATCGTTATGCCTGATTCGGCACAACAGATTACTAGTTGCGGGTGATGGTCACTTCAAGGTAACGAGTACCAGCTTCGAAGTCGAAATCCGGATTTTCTGATCCGCTCTGGCCAGGATGAGGAGTAATTGATCCGTTCTCGTCATCAGTCAGGTTGGTAGGTGAGCCACAAGGTGGTACCCAGTAGTCTGCCATCAGCACGTTTGTCTCCGAACCCGCATCAAGGATAGGTGCGAAAAACGTCTCTGTTGTATCTGAAGATAGCGTGTGAGACTCAGCGCCTGAAAAGCCGTCGTTGGTACATACAACCATGCTGACGATTGTCATCACCTGCTCATCGTTAATCAAATCCAGAGTCACCGACGCTGACATGCCGGGCAGCAGCGGGCCAGGGTTAGCCGGGTCGGCAAATCCTACACCATAATCACTTGCGCGGCCCTGATCTTCCAGGTAGCCCAACAGGTTTACCAAAGGTCCGTTGTTGCCATCTTCAGCAATAGCAATTATCCGTTCACTTGCCGGTTGCCCGAGCTGGAAAAGTCGCATGCCGTTTTCTGCGCTCGGTGCATTGTGTAGCACAACGACCGGAGGAGTCATTGGCTGGCTTGCAGAGGTGTTAGTCAATGTGACTGTCACGCTACCTGCTGCCGGTGCACTATTTGCCAGAGTCGTCACCATGTCGAGCGAGTAGTCGACCGTTTGAGGACCGGTTTGCTGTATCCAGAACGTGTAATCTCCGGCGGCCAGTGGTCCGGTAAAGCCCTGAGTGCCTTCACCTTCACCGATGTTAGGTAGTATGTTGGTACCTTCGAGGTCATCACCAATTAGAACAAAGCCAAGCAGATTGGCAGGGTCTGTTCCAGTGGGAGGTTCAGTAAATACGGTGCCTTCCTGAATGCCTATAAATGAAACGTCGTCCTCAGATTCGTAATTGAGTAGTTGCAGTGCTGACAATTCATAGCCACCTGGTACGTGGACAGTTACATAGTCAAGGTCACCGGCAACGACCGTACCATTGATTACGTTTGATCCACCGCCCAAATCCAGCTGCAGCGGATTAGTCGCGTCACCTGTTATATCACCGTCTATTGCTTCATCGTACAGAGCGGCCGGAGAATCTGAGCCCCCTGCATCGTCGTCCTGTATGCCATCATCGTCATTAATGCCGATCACCAGATCGCCGTCGTCGTTGGTCGAGAGATTCAGATTTACATCTTCACCGTTTGCAAGGTCGTTCTGGATACTCTCCAGTGTGTTGCCGTCACAAGCGGCAAGCGAAAAAATAATCGCAATGCTTGCAAGCGTTTTTACAGGGCTGGGAAAGTGCGCGTTATGTATCGGTGGCAAAATATTTTTCATACGGATGAATTCTCTCGGTTTACTGGGTGGTATGGTTAGCTATGCGATGACAAGTCTTCGGAGTTATTATACAACCTGAATGTTCAGCAGATGTTCCGCGTGGTAATAGATCACGGAGAAATGTCATTTGCTTGTCAGTTTCCAACTTAGGTCTACTGTAGGTTGATGTTCAGAAGGATGGCGACACATTATTTGAATAAAAATCCACTTGCGACAGCCATGGCTTAGCTCCATCGCTCTTAAAGACTAAAGAGCATAGGTTGCTGAATGCCTCCCAGGTCTCGGGAGTTGCCAGAACCGCGGTAACCTTACAGCCATAGTTTTTTATTTTCGTAACAGAGTTATAACGGAAGTGTAAAAGTTGTGCGTTTTAAACATGTTTCGATTCTGCAACGGTAGTTGTTTTGTGGCGGGGAGGCTTGGCCTGGCATGTGGCGGGGCCTCATTGGAAGCAAAATATCGAAGTAACATATCTATTACTGCGTGCTAATTATGTGAATATTTTTGTCGTTGATCCGACAACAATTTATATTGAAAATTTGGAAGACTCTACCTTGGGCTTTCCTTTTTAAGTGGATCGACAAACTAAGTAAAAAGGATGTGCGGTTCCAGCGGAGTCATCTTCCAGCGACGATAAAGTAACCAAAAGTGGTGTTGCGATTACTCAGCCTGCGCAGAAGGCAGAGGATGGAACAGTCGGGCCTGTGACGGGCCTTCTCCGAAAAAGTAAGAACGCTTGTTAAGTCTTTTTGATAAAAACGTTGAAGTAAGGTGAACGACGTGAAGATAATTCTGTCAGTATGAATTGCAAATAGCTTCTGGTTACATTGAATTTCCGGTTGTGAGACAAAGTGTTTCTTCTAGTTTACTTTGAACTGGACGGGTCTTACTTGCTTACTGAATACCGGTCTGCTCTTTGGGGTCTCATGATAGACAAGAGATACGTTCTCTTTGTGCGTTTGGCGATCTCGAGGATGGCTGGCAATCAGGAGATGTCCTTCAGGCGGAGTCGCTTTCTAACGGCATCAAGTAACCAATAGTCATGGTGCGTCTATTCAGCCCGTTCAGGAGATGGAATTCATAAAGCACAGAGTAGAAGATAAGGAGAAGGCGGATCGTTGAGACTCTGAAAGCTCTTTCTATTTCTGACCTCAGTCCTCAGAATTTCGTCCTCTGTAATTCGACTCAATTCCACGATCACTGTCAATGTTGATTAAACGCCGGTAGAGCAAGATCAAAAGCGAAAGGGCAGTGCAACGTTTTGCGTTTTTCGATTGTTTGATGTTTCTGCCTCATTATTGGTGACGAACTGTCGGCATGTAAATTAGCTTTTTTGCGGAAGTAGTTAATAGACGATCTGAGAAACAGCAGCGTCCACCTTTGCGAGCGGTGTGGTCGTGCGCTACCAACGCACAATGAACATGCTCGATTTTGCCGAGCCCTAATCGTCTTTTTACAAAAAAATCTATACACGATAAATAAAACATAAACTAAGTGTGTTAGGTGCGAGGCTCTAGTCAATAGACTAAAGGTTCAGGTTCGACAGGCATCTAAATAGAACATGCGGCGTGTGACATGACACACTGGCACCAATGATTTTATGTGTTCTGGTATTTTTAATAACACGCAATACGTGTCTATAGGCTAGCCTGCTTTATTCATGAGGCGGCCGGAGAAATTAGCTTTTATTACTTTATATATAGCGTTTGCAGTGAGTTTATGACTAGTCCAAAAATGACACACTGTCCGTTGCCTCTGGATGTTGATTAGCCATCTTCGCTTTGTTTTTTAACTTTGAAGAAAACCGTTTCCCTTTATTTACGCCGCCCTGGAACTTGCCCAGAGAATGATCAAGCTATGTTTTACGTGATTACTTTTTTGTATGTAATGCGAAAAATACACGTTGATCTATCTCCTTGCAAATTATAGCTAGATGACAACGGTGAGTCTGCGCGCCGGTGTCGCCGCTACTACGGAAACAAATTACATAGACATACGTCACAGGTCAGTGGTGGGTATATGTAGGTGCAGTGAATTTTCTTCAAGGTAGAAGTATGTTTTTTTAATGTCTTTTTTATAAAAACGCTTAAGTTAAGTGAACGGCAGATTAATATCCCGGTCAGTTCCTATAGGTTGCAAAACATCGCGTGGCGCAATCTACCGTTGTTGAGCAACTGATAGCGTCAGTCTTTAGTTGTTTAAAATATGCACGAAAATATAGCTGTTTAATTGTTATTACAAATAAGAGGATTATCCAATGCACATACCATTCAAAAAAAACAAATTCGCCATTACAAGAAGTTTGTTCTTTCCAGCTATGTTGGGTTTAGCAGCCTGTGATGGTGGTGTCATTACAGATATAAACAACGCCCTCAGCGGTGGAGAGGACGTAGATGTAAACATCTCAACAAACGACGATGGTGATGTGGTAATCAGCACACAAACCGGCGGCACCGATGCCGCGGCAGCTGGTGGCGTATTTGCCATGAGCAACATTCTCGATGACA
>CAZNOB010000197.1:0-9462 GCA_964574535.1 uncultured Granulosicoccaceae bacterium
AAGCCTGCGCGGCGGAACCTCTGCTACTGCGAACGCGCCCTGAGGGTGCATTTTTATCGATCATTTTCGTTACGTATGAACAACGTAAGTGAGATTAAGAAAAGTGAGTACGAGGTCCTGGATGCTGCTATCGAGGCAGCGCAGCGGTTCTGGGCCGTAATTTTATGCAACACCCGGGTCACAAATGATCTGGTTTCATTTGCGCACGTTAGAGACACTACAAAACACTTATATTAGCTGCCGGCTCCCGTATTTGCACCAGCTTCATTTTCAACACGATTGACGTCTACCGCTACTTTCAGGTTGGTTTGACCTCCGCCGAACACAACCCCTCGCAATGGTGCGACGTCTGCATAGTCTCTGCCCCAGGCGGTGGTAACATACTGCGCATCTGGCCGCTTATTGTTAGTCGGGTCGAAATCAAACCAGCCCTGATTCGGCACATAAACGGAAAACCATGCGTGTGTCGCGTCGGACCCCTGTAGCTTTTGTTGCCCGGGTGGTGGCAAGGTTTCAAGATAGCCGCTGACATAGCGGGCAGGTATTCCGCACCGGCGCAGTAAAGCGATAGACAGCTGTGCGAAGTCCTGACAAACCCCCTTTTTGGCAGCGATAATGTCGGTGACAGGGGTGACCAGAGTAGAAAAACCGGGGTCGTATTCGAATTCTGTGTAGATGTAGCTCATTAGTGCATTGGCGAATTCAAGTACTGGTGCATCAGTAGAGGGCAGTTGCGCAAGCAAATCCTGGATGTCGGGCAGCCACGGAACGTATGCGGATGGCAACATACAGTCATGAGCCATTAAACCTGCATTTGACAAGTCTGTAGACAGTAAGGATTTTATCGCGGTGACCGGTGGTGAATCAGGCAGCGGCGCGACCGTATCAGCGGTATCTACAATAGAGGTGACAATAATCGTACAGCTTTTATGCGATTGATCCAGGCCAAACCTGGAGACAGAGTTCCCGTAGATATCAAGAGTTGACTTGATTGTGGCGGGATCGGGGTCAATCTGCATTACAGATGATGAACACACCTGTTGATCGGTTGAACGCGGCGTCAGACACAGTTGATTAACGGACTGTGAAACAGGCTCGTTATATTCGTAGGTCGTCTTGTGTACTACTTTCAGTCTCAAACTGTATTACCTGAAAATTTTTCGGCAGTTGAATCGATCTCATCTGCGTTAGTTGTTTGGGCCGGGTCTGGTGACATTTCCAGTAGTGAGGTTTGTATTAGGGTACGCTGTAGTTCCGAATGAGTAAAATAGGCGGCTGTCAGTGCCGTAGTAAGATCGGTGGGAATACGCTCCAGAACGCCTAAAAATATATCCATAGTCTGGCGTTTGATTGTACTTGATAACAAGGTCTCAGTATCTGCAAGACGCACACGGCTAAGGCCTGCGGTTGCCAGTCGCAACAATGGCTCCTGATAACCACTGCCCCGCCTGCCAGGCAGGTTTCTTACGTCCCTGTCGATACGCCGAAACTGGTAGGCAACAGACCGTGGGTTCACTTCATCAAGTAATAGCGAATGAGTCACTAGCCTACTGTTTAGCCTGCTTCTATAGCGGGTCCGATAGGTGATAGTGCTGTCGAACAAGCGCAAAAGAATTTCCATCAGTTGAGTATTATCACGGTCGTGTTGCATAAACACCCTGATAACACTGGTGCTATGGCGTGTACGTTCAATGCGCTTCCCCATCATGATAAAACGCCAGTTGTCACCGTGCGTCAGGTTTTCCTGAACTAACCCCGTGAATGCAGCAAGTGTTACCAGCATGACCTCGAATCGTTCCATCAACGCCAACAGCGTATCTCCACTGTTGATTAGTTCCTGTTGATCTGTGGTTGCCAGTATTACCTGGATTTGTTTCTGGTTGTCATCCAGGTCATTGAGCACCCGCATTAGTTCCGGTGACAGCCGGTCCCTAAGTTGATTCGAGGTACGCCGCACATTGGTGACGGTGTTGGCTAACGTGCCATAGCGATCCTCCTTGACTAGCATCTCGCCGATTTCAAGAGACGTGCTTACGGGCAGCTTGCCGCTTGACACGCCGGTTAATCCGGATGGTGCATTGGTGATTGCAGAGAGAGTTTTAAGCAATACTGTTAAAGACAGAGGAAGCTCACGGGCGTCGTCGGTGGTGGCAAAGCTGTGTTGATCGTCACTAAGATATTCTTCTAGCAATGCTGACAGTACACGGATGGTATTTTCGGTTTTTTCAGCATAGCGCCCCAGCCAGAACAGGTTGTCGGCCACTCTGCTGGGTAGCTCACCTTCCAGTTGAGAAATCTGTAGAGAAGCAGTGTCTGTTGGTATTAGTGTGTCGTTGGAGACGCTCGCGTTGGATAAAACCCAGACATCTTTGCTGCCTTCGAATAAGTCACGCGATGGACGACTGCCGTTGCCGACGCTATCCAGCACGCACAGGCCACCATCCATCACCTGATAGTCACCACCTTTATCAATGAGATAACTGCGCAAGGTTACTTGTCTTCGCGAGCGCTCTTCATCGAGCAGACACGGTACAGTAGAGCGATCTACTCTTTCCTGTGCCACATATCGCTCTGGTAGTGCTTTAATTTTAGAAAATAAATCTTCCTGGTCACTTACGCTCAGTGCTGCCGGATCAATTAATGACCCGACGGTATTGACATCACGGTAAAGCAGCTCTGTACGCCTGTTTTGCATAATGGCGCTCTGGCTTTTGTCACCCAGCCAATACGTAGGGGTGCTGAGCAGTTTTGCGTCTTCCCCCAGGTAATATCTGCACAGGGGTTGCAGGTAGGCGTTGAGCGCGGGGTTTTCCATAACACCAACCCCAAGCGGATTTATAATCCTGACATTGTTAGCGTGGATGGCGTGAAGTAAGCCAGGAACTCCGATTGACTGGCTGTTGGTAACAGCCAACGGATCGGAATCCTCGTCTCGAATAAACCTTAAGATCACATCAACGCGCTGCAAGCCCGCCACTGTTTTCAGGTAGACACGTTCATCTCTGACGGTCAGATCGCTCAGCTCTACCAGTGTATAGCCAAGGTATTTGGCCAGATAGGCGAACTCGAAATAATACGGATGATTACTGCCATAGGCTAAAAGGACGCAGCGTTCGTCACCGGTTGTGCTTTGTGCCAGATGATTTTGCAGTGATCTGAAATATGAGGCTAGTCTTGTTACAGTGCTCTGTCGAAATAGTCCCGGCAGAGTTCGCGATAATACAATGCGATTCTCCAGTGCGTAGCCGAGTCCTCCGGGAACCTGACAGATATCATCAACGACATGCCAGTCACCGGAAGGCGAACGTGAGACATCTATACCAAAAAACGGCAGCTCATCAATCCCTGGCAATTGTTGGGCAACCCGTAAAAAACCCTGGTGCGAAAAGACGACTGCAGGGGGCAGAATTCCTTCTCTCATGATCCGTTGTTCTCCGTACAGATCGCGCAAGAGTAATTTTTTGAGTTCAGCGCGTTGTACCAGACCAGCGCTCAGGGCGGACCAGTCAGCTTGCTCGATAACTAACGGAATAAGATCAAGTTGCCAGGGGCGATCATCGACCCGTTTATTCGACACCGCATTGTAGGCAATGCCGTTAGTCCTCAGTTGCCGGCTGATTTCGTTCTGGTGGCGTACGATTTGCGCCCTGTTAAGCCGGGCGCTGTGCTCGAGTACTGGCTGCCAGCCGACTTTGATATTACCGATCTGATCACGGGTTTCGTCCACAGCTGTGCTTGTGGAATTGTATACCGGTTTTTCTGGAGTTGACTGGGTCATTGATCAAATCGGAGTGGCGATGATAGGAGCTACACTGAAAAAACAGTGTAGCAAACTATTATATTTGATCCTATCCGATAATGTTATCTCCGCGGTTTCGAAAGCGAGGATAACCTGTCCGCTGGCGACGCCAAAGCACGGTAATCGACACCATCAAGAGAATGAATAACAGCGGGTCAACCGGACCACCACCAGAACCTGATGTACAGCCGGTTCCGGTAACAAGATTCGGTGTTGACTGGTCAGAGCCATCATTGTCCAGAAAATCTGCTACCCCGTTATTATCTGAATCCCCTGCAGTTTCTACTAAGTCAGACACGCCATCGCCATCACTGTCTGTATCGAGGAAATTAGGTATGCCATCAGCATCGGGATCATCTGCCAACTCAATGCTATCGGGAATGGCGTCGGAGTCGCTGTCGTAGTCAACCGCATTGCCCAGCGTATCGTTATCAGTATCGCCTAATCCTTCAATCGCATCGCTAATACCATCAGCGTCGCTGTCGTGGTCGAGAAAGTTGGGCACACCGTCACCATCGACATCGGCGTTAGTTTCTTCACGGTCACTCAATGAATCACTGTCGCTGTCGGTATCCAGAAGATTCGCGATACCGTCCTGATCAGAATCTTCGGTACCTTCTACAGCGTCTGCAATACCATCGTTATCCTGGTCAGGCTCTGCGATTACGCTTGTGGTCGTCGCGTCAAGGAAGTTTGGCAGCGAATCACCATCGATATCAGCAATACCTTCTACTGAATCACTGATACCATCGCCGTCGCTGTCGGTATCGAACAGATTGGCAAGGCCATCGGCATCGGCATCACTGCTGCCTTCCATTACATCGAGTATACCGTCGTTGTCATCGTCTTCATCCAGGTAGTCGGGAATATTGTCGTTATCAAAGTCCAGAAAACTGCCGTCATCGGTGATGCCAGTAGTATCGGCCGCTTCTACACTATCGGGTACGCCATCGCCATCGGTATCAAGAATACTTGTCTCAGCTTCTGTGAAATCTGCTATGCCGTTGTTATTAGCATCGAACAAAGATTCAACGCGATTATCATTGTTGCTAACCTGTTCATTGTAATCGTTGTCGTCCAGATACGCTGGAACGGCATCTCCGTCACGGTCATAGTAAGGAAAAGCGCCTGACTCAAACAGGTTCCACACGCCATCGCCGTCGCTATCAGCGTCGGTGAAGTCTGCAACGCCATCGTTGTCAGTGTCTCTAAAGCTGGTTGCACTGGATGGGTCAGTGTTTTCAGCGACTTCAACCGAATCGGGCACACCATCACGGTCTGTGTCGACATCATAGGAGGTGATTGGCTGTGGGTCCGACGGTTCTGTTGGATCTACCGGTATCGGGACCAATATCGGGTCTGGCGGGTCTATCGGCTGTGTCGGATTAACCGTCTCCCCAGTACTTTGTGATGATGCAACCGGAAAATCGAGGAAAGTAAGTATGCCGATACCAGCGCTATTGGTTAACCAGTTTTGATCACCGGGCAAACTTAAGTAACTCAAAAACAGCTCACCGCCCTCCTCGATTGGCCTGTCTACCGTAAGCTCTACAACTGTTCCATTCTGTACGACGCCAGCGGTGATGTTATATGCATTGTCATTGCTGTCGCGAAGTTCAAACAGTGCTTCAAACCCATCGTCGGCCACAAGGGTATTGCCATCGGTGAATGTCAACCCAAGTGTGGTTTCATCAAGCTGTGATGCAGTGACAATATCAGCCGCCACAGCGTTGTCCAGATTTTCGCCATAGAGTTCACTTCTGACTATACGGGCAATGTTGTCACCCATTTGCTGATAGCCATTCTCATATCGGAAATGACATCCGTCATGGCCATCCAGACCGGTGGTTGAAACCGGTGTGACGTTATCACGTGCATTGGCAAATTCGCGTTGGAAATTACTGATCTGGGACCCTTGTCCAAAATCTGCGTCTGCAGGGACACACGTATGGCGAATCTGAAATACATAGTACTGATCTACTGAAGGGTATTGAATCTGCCACTGATCAAATAATGCAGGAAACTGATTGAAGTGGGCCTGGTTATCGGTTCTGTCGTCCTCACCCTGGTACCAAAGCAGACCGCGAATATTGTCGGCCAGTCCACCGTTCTCAAGTCGGGTCAGCAGTTGACCATAGTTGGTGGTCAGGTCGTTTACATCATTCGTATTGGCCCGGAAGTAATCAATCGACTGGCCTCCACTTGCCTGATTAATAATAGCGACAGGAATTTGTGTATTTTCCAGAAGACCGGCGGCAAATCTCAGTCCCATGCGACCCACACAGGCGAGAGGTTCCGACAGAGGTCGGCAGTCTGCTCTCACGACATGCCAGTCGTCGTTGTCGTTCCAGGTGGTTGGGCCCCAACCGCCGTAGCTGCGAATAAATTCGTTCGCATCTCCGGCAGCTGCATCGGTTATCGAGAAGATACCACTGACTGCATTGGACTGCCCATTGATGACAAAGACATCACCCGCCACAACCGATTCAGCTGAAGCAAGAACTGTCTGGTTGTTGTTTGCGCCGGTAACCAGCAGTTCAAAGTCATAGTTGGCGAGCTCTGCAGGTAGTTCGAGATCAAATTGATAGATCGCAGAATCCGATCTATTGTGCGTAGATGTATTCCAAAGCACACCGTCTCGATAAACATTCAGTTCAGCGGCTGTGCTATCTTGCCCGAGAGTGCCCGATACCGTTACCGCAGCGGTATTGGTTACAGTATCCCGCGGGTAGAGCTGCAGGTCCCCGGGAAATTGATCAACCATGGTAGTCAGCGTTACTTGCGCCACGCTAATGGAAGAGGCCTGATTATTTAACGCACCAAGCTGGGCAACAGACGAGGTATAAGTTTCACATAAGCCGCCATTGTTGCCGTGCTGGCAAATTGTAACTGCGTAACCTGGCTCAATGCGTATGGAGGAAAGGTTATCGTTACCAATCGCTGACGCAGCGAGGGCATCAATATTGAAGGAACCAGGCCCTACGCTCCACGATGCGCCAGTAAAATTTTCGCCCTCATAGAATGTCACTGCCGGATCCTGGGGACGACCATTCGGGAAGTATTGCGCCAACAGCGCGTCTATTCGATCAACCGCATCCTGAGCGCGATCAGTATCGTATGAAGCAGCTAGCGGATCCCAGAAATCAAAACGATGCCCGGTGAAAAGTACCGGAGAGATCTTCGCATACCAGGCATCGTAGTCTGCCTGTGTAAACGGAATGGTTGACTTGTACCCAACCATCACATCATAGATCGCTGCCGAAGGCGCAAGATTTTCTGCATCTATAGATTCTTGTAAGGCATTGTCATCGCTCGGGCTGTGGCCCCAGAGATGGAACAATGGCCGCACATCCACACCCGCCTCACGTGAAAAGCGCAAAATGCGATCATTGTTGTTATGGTTATTGCGGTCAAAATCAAAGCCTGTTTCGACAAAATCAACATTCAGCTTTCTGTTGAATTCAGTCAGTGCATCCCAGCCAAACAACCCAACATACTCAATGTAGTCTGCATGACCACGATGTTTATACGCAGCATTTTCGTGCCCCATGTCGATATCGTCGATAAACTCATCACGCAGAGCCCAGCTTATAAATATCTCGTCCATGGTGCGATTTGTAACTCGGCTGTAGTGTAACGAGGCCGAAAACGCTTCTTCGAGTGGCATACCAAAGCGCTGTGTTGCAATGTATGGATACAACATATGCACTGCCGCTTCTGTTTCGCGAGAGAACTTTGTCATGTAAGTCCCATGACCATGCTCGTGTAGCAATGTTTGATCAAATGAATGATTGAGTTGCAGAGGAGCCCTGGGTGTTGCGGAATTGAAATGCGGGTAGTTTCCCATCGGGTAGCCCGGGAAAAAAGCATTACCGCGTAAACTTACATCGACCTGCATAAACAGAAGCGTTTTATTTCTAACTCTGGGCTTACCCATATAGTCTGAAATAAAATCTATGTTCGTGTCGTAGTCTTCCAGAATCTCTGTTATACCCGCGAAGTCAAAATCTCTTATCCATTTGGAAGGCACGCTGAGCATGACTTTATCGGTTTCAATGTCAGTCCAGGGGCCCGGCTGATTGCGCTCGGTGTTATTCCATTGTGCCGCGGTAATCTGGTCGAAGCTGCGCGCCGAAAAATAAGGCGCACGAATGGTATTTTTTAACTCAATAGAGACCATTCCCTCATCAGCCAGATAGGGCACATCAATATAAATACTGCCGCCCAATGGATTAGCGACTTGTGTGGTCGTACTGGTGATTGGATATAATTTGCTCGCCCTGGCAATTCGTAGCTGGGTTGGTCTTCCAGACAGATCCCAGCTATGAGCGCCTACCCGAATCTGATAACCATTGTTAACCAGCGCAGCAGGCACAATCACCTCTGCGATGGTTCCGGGAGCGAGATAAGCACCGGTCGGGCGTCGTGCTGCCCCGGTTGAGTAAAGGTTAGGTCGCCCCCAGTCTTCCGGAACTGATGCATTAATGAGTGTTTCATACACCGCGTTCGGATTGGCGGGTGCTGCCACCGGCCCTGGAAAATAGTCCGCAGATCCGAACACCAGACCCTCAACTAACGCGGGATTTGATGAGATCAGGTTGGAATCAATTGCATCAAAAGCGGCCAGATATACGGCATGGATTGTTCGCTCCAGTTCACGCCCGTCAGTGTCGCTGTCACCGCGGCTGAAAGACTGCGTGCCATCTGATGTAAACAGAGCACCATTGGTGCTCTCGTAGCTCAGAATGGCGTTATAGGCGTTTTGGATTAACCCGGCATTACCGACCAGCGCCTCGGCATGCTCGACAATCGTGTCCCGCAAGTCATAGAGTTCAGCCGTCGTGAGATCGTCGCTGCCATCAAGATGGAGCATGAGGGCATCCAATGCCTGTTCCAGAGAGGTTGCATCCTGAGCACTGGCGATAGGGGGAGACGCGGGGTTGTCTGTCGATTCCAGAGAAGAACCCGGAACAGTTGTAGAATCACAAGGCTCTTCGCCACCTGCACAGGCCAGATCCTCATAACTGCTTATCTCTGTCACCTCCGTGTTATCGCCATCATCAATCGGCGATGCAGCATGACTGCTGAAACCAAGAAAAATCAGACAGATAAGTCGCAACGCAATACTAAAATTGTTCTTCATATATTTTTAAATAGCCCCTATTGGGAAAACCTGTTTTGACACGACACAATAAGCAAACACATACAATTCTCTTTATAGGACCAATAATTATACCACTTCACAGATTCAATAAGTATCTTCAGTGAGTGACAAATGACATCCTGTAAACACCAATAGCCGATGAATAACGCAAAGCGTTTTTCAAATTGGCACGGGCACCTGAAAGGGCTGTTTAGCCGCACAAGGCTTACTTTTTCCGTTTTTGATTTTTTCAAAAATGAAGCCCCTCACCGGCAGAGATGTCTCGCGAACTGCACGACAGTGCACCATCCCTGCAGCACAAAACCTCAACGGTGGCTGTTCCACTCAAAATGACATTCCTCTGGCACTGAAGGTCTACGTGGCATTTTTGACACACAGTCAACTAACTGTGGCCTTTCAATTGCAGTGTGTTTGACTGGTAGTTTGTCCCGAACGGATTACGAGCAAACGCTGCACAATTACAGACGTCACGACGCGACTAAAAACTGCAGTCAAACTG
>CAZNOB010000198.1:0-1236 GCA_964574535.1 uncultured Granulosicoccaceae bacterium
TTTAACTGATCGCCCCCTTGAATTTCGCTACTACCATTGCACGCAGTCAATAGGGTCAGCGCAGCCACAAAAAGTGAAATGCGGATAGTGCTGACCATCTTAAGCAAGGAATTTGATTTATATTTCATAGCGCTATCAAAAATGATTATGGTCAAAAGTAGTTCCCTGGCCCGGATCATACAGCTGGAGCAAGGTGGCTAAAATTGCAGTATTGCCCGATTTAGTGTGTTGCATATGTGTCTAGTGGTAAACCTGTCGTCTTATACTCAGATCATATTGCGATCAAATAGTTTTGTTGGTTGAGCCTGCTCGTATTCTGGTTCGGTTTGACGCCGGTTTCGGGCCCGTAAGCTCTGCAATTCATAGAGGTATTTTAACATCTGATCTACAGCCCCGAGATCAAAGTGTGAAAATGCACAAGAGACAACTAAATCGACATATCAAATATCATTCTTTAGTTACGGCTGAAATCCCAATTTACTAATGCCCTTGCGCTGGATAGCTGAGACCGATGCAGTTGAAAAAACTCCGGGGCAGGCGGTGCATACGATCAAACTACGGTGAGCGTCAGTTCCATGTACGCGGTTATTGATTCTTATCGCAAACAAGGGTGCGGTCACCAAGGCCTGGAGGTTTATGGTCGTTTTGGGTGATGACCACAGGTCAGTGATTATCGTACGCTTTGTGTACGATGCAGGTAGAAGTGTTCGCTGAAAAACTTTAGTGATATATGTGTGCATAGTTTCACGGAACGTTTGAATAAGTAAAAAATACGATTGAAAACGTATTTGCGATTTTGATAACATTCCGAATTGGGTGTATTTTTTGACAAAAAGGAGCGTCATTGATGTTTATTCGTGTAGTAAAATCTGTTGTACTAACCTCTTTTCTTTCCTTCCTTAGTGTACCGGCCTTCGCTTCCGTGTTCCCTGCTTGTGTGTCGCCGTCATCTGATCCGGATGGTGACGGCTTCGGTTGGGAGAACAATCAATCTTGTGAAGTCAGATCTGCAAACCAGCGACCTGTATGCAGGTATACCGACAGCGATTCTGACGGAGATGGTTGGGGTTGGGAAAACAACACTTCATGCCTCATAACAGCAGCGAGTTTTGCAACTTGCGCGTCTGCAGATTCTGATCCTGACGGTGATGGATGGGGCTGGGAAAATAATAGAAGCTGTCGCGTCTCTGGAGCCGATGTGACCAGCCCTGTGGTCAGTGACCTGCCGGAAGACGA
>CAZNOB010000198.1:1336-9251 GCA_964574535.1 uncultured Granulosicoccaceae bacterium
CCGTCAGACGAGGTTCCGTCAAACGAAATCCCGTCAGATGAAGCACCTCCCGCAGGTGGAAACCTTACTGCTGACAGTATAATCGGTGCCTGGCATAGCGAGTGTATTTCGAGTGGCGATGACTACATAAGAACCATTCTGGCTATCGACGAAAACATTATTGCTCAGGATGTACATCGATATTCTGACAGCAATTGCAATGGTGTGCCTGCTGGCCTGTCCTTTCCTGTTCGGATCTACGAATACACTCTGGGCAATTCGATTGCTCTGGGTGATGCAGCGTGGGAAATAGACACTGTAGTAACACAGATATCAGAAAATGCAGTGTTTCGTGACGGGGTTGCTGTAGGGCAGCAGAGGTTTGGACTGATCGGGTTTGACCAGGACGGCTTGCACTTTGAGACAGGCAGCCTCTCCATTGAAAACAGATCGGACAGCTTTGGTTCAACAAGCTTCTCACCCAAACCGTCACTTTCGGCAGCGGTGGAAGGTGTAGATGATTTTATCGGTCTTTATCAGTCGAGTTGTCTTGTACGCGACAATGTGGGTAGTTCTTTACAACAAGTGACTGTTACGGGAAGCACTGCAAATTTATCGGAGTTGTTGTTTCTGAATGATTTTTGCGTTGGTCCAATCGACGCGGAGTTTCTGCAGCGCTCTTCATTTGTAGCTGAACCGGATCCTATCGTCACGTTTTTTGGTGACCACGCATTAAATGTCTTTACCAGTCGTGAGGTGCAAGAGATAGTGTCAGGTGCTGATTTACTGGCTGATGTCACTCCGCTCGGTGCGAACGAGCGATATACACTCTTCGCACTGGCAAATAATGACACGTTGATGCGCGGAGACTGTGTAGTACGCGAGTCCACCTGTAAAACAGCGCCTGAATTTTTTGCTGACATGATCGATTTTGAATTGAACTCTTCACTGCGATTCGTGCGTGTTGACAGCTTCGGTCATGCACTGCAGGGGAATAGTGATACTTCTGCTATCGCCGGACTGTGGGACCTGTCAAGTCCGGAAGATAACTTTAATGGCTACCAAAGTTTCGACGCCAACGGGCAGGGGATCTACTATGAGGTAGAAGGTGGCGCTATCGATAGTCCGGATGCCTGTTTAAGGGACTTTCAGGAAACTGTAACAGCATTCGATGGCGACGTGTATGAACAGGTATATAACCCGGGGAACCCTGACGACGGATATGTGTTTTTTGCCAGTTACGTTGTCGAGGGAGATGTGCTGGTGAGTGAGGATCCAAGACTGGAATCAAGATTTGAGTATCCAGCGTTGGAAGCGTTGCCTTCACTGCCTGCGTGCTTGTAAACACGGAGTATGCTTAGTTAGATGTCAGGTGCATTTTTAGAGATATGTAAGTTGCTATAGATGCTATCTTTACATAATGCACCTGACCCCTGACCCTTGATGTCACGTTCACCGCGGGGTGATCTCGCAGTGATTTCGAATTGGAACAACCGCACAGCGCTTATGATCCGAAGGTTTGGTAAAGGGTCTGTTTAGCGCGTCAAAGAATCAAACCGAATCTGTCCACCAGCATTAACAGAGTTCGCACACGTTGTTCGCTATCAGTATTAATACGCCGCTTTTCCTGGTTTGCATTATTCATGAAACGATCGGCGAATTAGCTTTGATGTCGTTATTTTGTAGTGGATGTAGTGAGTTTATGATTCTGTAGTAGGCAAAACCAGATCTTGGTTATTTAGGTAGTAGTAATTGCCAGATTTTTTTGAAGTGGATTACTCTTTCCGAGTGTCGGGCATACGGACGCGAAAACCCAATGGGAAAAACTGTAACCCCCAGCGTGTTGCAGCCAATCCCCACAGTCCCTGCGGTGCTTTAAGCATCACAATAATGGCCACCAGCCCTAGTGCAATCAGATAAAATGTTCCCAGATCGGCCAGTGTTTCGCGTAAAGCAAAAAACAACAGAGTGCCAATGATTGGTCCTTCCATGCTGCCAATACCGCCGATGACCACAATAAAAATAACAAAGGCTGTCCAGTCATTGACCGAGAAAGCAGCATCCGGTGATATACGAAGCTTTTGTAAAAAGATTAGTGCACCAACCATGGCGGTCAATGCCGCGGTCACAACGTATACCAGAAACTTGGTGCGCCAGATATTTATTCCCAGTGATGATGCAGCTAGCTCGTTATCACGTATTGCCGATAACGCCAATCCTTTACGTGATCGTAAAAACAAAAACACTGCCGCAAGCACGGTTATAGCAAGCCCCAGTGCCAGCCAGTAACTTAATGCTTCACGTTCCTGCCGACCGGAAGCCATCGACCTCACGATACTGACGGGCAGGGACGTACCGGATCCGCCACCCAGACTTGATACCTGTGCAAACGATAAACGAAAAACTTCTGCGACAACCCAGGTGCCTATAGCGAAGTAGGCGCCACGCAGACGAAACACCAGAGTTGCCACGGGTATCGAAATTAATGCTGACAGTAGACCGGCTCCAAGAATGGCAAGCACCGGATGCACCCCGGCAAATATTGTGAGTGCAAAAAGCATATAACCACCAAAGCCCACATACGCCTGTTGTCCAACTGACACCAAACCGGCATAACCGGCCATTAGGTTCCAGAGCGTTGCAAGGGAAAGGTACAGAAAAATCTCGCCCATCAGGCGCATATCCGCCCGACCTGCCCACCAGGGTGCTGCAATTAGTATGGCCAGTAGTATCAGCCCTACAAAAGTGGCAATGACACTGGAGCGAGAACCTCGCACCACCTGAAGATTTTCTGTTGTCATCCGGTCATCCTCGGAAACAGTCCTCGTGGCCGCAAAGCAAGAATAACCAGAAACGTCAGATGACCTGCAAGCAATTGCCATCCCGGGTTTATCTGTGCACCGATAGTTTGTGCAACCCCCAATATTATTCCGCCAATCAGTGTTCCCCAGAGATTGCCCAGCCCACCGATGATCACCGCTTCAAAGCCGAAGATCAGGCGGGCTCCACCGATAGAGGGATCAAAATTAGTACGCATCCCCAATAAAATACCGGCCACCGCAGTGATGGCTAGCGACAATGCCATTGCCAGTCCAAAAACATGGCGACGGTTTAAACCCATCAGTTGTGCAATATCCTGATTATCGGAAACCGCCCGAAAAGATCGACCGAGTGCGGTGTGATAAAACAACCAGTGCAGACCTCCAATCACCAGCACAGCCACTACAAAAGTGAGCAAGGGAAGTACACCCACAGACAAGCTTCCAATCGGCAAGCTGGCTGTTTCCAGTGCGCCGGCATTCATTTTTTGTGGGTCAGCGGTGTATCCTTCAAGCAATGCATTCTGAATAATGACAGACAAACCGAATGTCACCAGCAACGGTGGTAGCAGATCATCGCCCAGTGTCTGATTAAGAATGCCTCGTTGCAATGCATACCCACCCAGCGCCATAAGCGGAATCACCACCAGTGCTGCTAACAGTGGATGTACTCCTAACATGATGGTGGTTGATAAGCCCAGATAGGCAGCCAGAACAATTAAATCGCCATGGGCAATATTAACCAGTCGCATGACACCGAATATGAGTGACAAGCCAGCAGCGAACAATGCGTACAAACCGCCAAGTAATACGCCCTGAACAATTGCGTTTATCCAGTTCATGCTAGTGTATTGTAACGTTCAAGACGTGAGAATGAGAGTTTGTTTTTTTACAGGTGGCATGGCAGAGCTCGCAGGCAATGGTGTGCCCCTTTGTCATTAGCTTAGCGCAGTTGCGTGCCGAATAACGACTCAGGCTTAGGTTTTGGATATTACAATACACTCGTTTATTCATTTAGCTGACTCCGAAATATGCACGGCTTATATCTTCACGGCTGACGTTGTTTGATTTTCCTTCCAATGCAATTCGCCCTTCCTGTAAGCAATAAAACCGTGACGAAACCGCCAGCGCCTTGTTGATATCCTGTTCGACTATCATGGCACTCATGCCATCGCCAATAATGCCGGGTAATGCATCGTAGATGGTTTTTATGATGACCGGGGCAAGGCCAAGGCTTATCTCGTCAAATAGAATAAGATCAGGGTTCGCCATCAGTGCCCGACCTATTGCAACCATTTGTTGTTGTCCGCCAGACAGCTCGGTAGCGGCAACGTTTCTACGCTCGTGCAATACGGGAAACAGTTGGTAAACAGCCCGAAGATTCCACATCCCGGGACGACCGGTTTGCCCCCCGATGATCAGGTTTTCTTCAACGCTCAGAGACGGAAACAATCGCCGGCCTTCCGGTACCATTGCAATTCCCCGATAGGCAATCTGGTCGGCTCGCAATGCACCGATTGGACTCCCCTGGTAGTGAATCTGTTGTGACTGGTTATGGCGCAACCCTGCAATTGAATTCATCAGGGTGGTTTTCCCCGCGCCGTTTGCGCCAATAATTGCGACCACCTCTCCTTTGTCTACATGCAGGTCCAGATCAAACAGGGCTTGAAAGTCGTTGTAAAAAGAGTTTAATTGCGTTGTGTGTAGAAGGATGTCAGCCATCAGCAGAGATGCCCATATAGATATCCTGTACAGCCGGGCTCTTCATAATGGTATGCGGTTCGCCCTCTGCTATTATTGCACCGAAGTTCAGAACTATCAGTCGTTCAACCACAGCCAGCAGTGCATGCACAACGTGTTCGATCCAGACGATAGAGACACCACTTGCATGAATCTCTTTTATTGTGGAAATCAGTGATACACATTCGCTGTCCGTGAGTCCGCCAGCTATTTCGTCGAGTAATAACAACTTTGGTTTCGCACAGAGTGCTCTGGCGAGTTCGAGCCTTTTGCGTTCCAGTAAAGTCAGTCCTCCCGACAACAGATTGGCTTTGGCCAGAAGTCCGGTTTGTTCGAGGCAAAGCAGGCAATGACGGTGTGCCGTTGTACCACGAAGGTTAGCTGCCTGAGTGGCAGCTACCAGCGTGTTTTCGAAAACGGTCAAGCCAGAGAACGGCTGCGGTACTTGAAAGCTGCGCGCCATGCCAGCGCGACAGCGATCAGCTGCACTGATGCGTGTGACGTTCCTGCCGTCAAAGTGCACATTGCCTGAGTCCGTTCCAAGTGTGCCCGTGATCAGATTAAACATCGAGGTTTTGCCTGCGCCATTAGGGCCAATAACGCCGAGCGCTTCACCAGTGGGTAAACTAAAGCTTAAATCATCGGCGACTTTAACCGCACCGAATGATTTGTTCAGTTTATCTAACTGTAAAACTGTAGACATTTGTGTGCCTTAGCCTAGTAGTTGTAGTTCACCGGTTAATGGAATATCGGGCGCTGCGGAATTGGCCACAATTTTTAAATCGAATTGACCATTTTCACGTTGCCACTGGCCGGCAACCAACGGTGTTTTTGTGACGTTATTGATGGGACCGGCAGACCAGTCAACCTTGCCAACAATAGTATCAAGGCTGGTTGCTGCAATCGCGCTTGTTATAGCCGCCGGGTCGTCAAGGTCTTCGGTGCGTTTAATAACATCAGCAACCACTTCAAACAAGGCGTGCTTAAAACCAATTGGCTGGGTCCATGGGCGACTGGTGGCCTTACTGTAGTTATCAGCAAGTTGTTTTGAGGATGAATTGGTCAAGGATGAAGTAAACGGGTGGCTGGGTGACCACCAGACCTCCGATGATAAGCCATCTCCGCGATCACCAAGAGACTCAATCACAGAGGGGAAAAGTAATGCCTTACCTATCGTAACAATCTTTGGATTGAACCCTTGTTGCGCAGACTGTGACCAGAAGGTGGCAAAGTCTGGTGGAATCATATTGCCGGTCACCATCTCACAACCGGCTTCTTTAAAGGCTGATATCTGGCTGGAAAAATCATCGGTTAATGGCTGATACTGACCTGGTACCACCAGGTTATAGCCAGCTTCGGCCAATGGTTTTGGTAAGCCGTTTTCCTTATCGCCCCATGCATTACCGTCAGCATCGTTAGGGAACAGCCCGGCAACCGTTTTGGCAACACCGCTTTGTCCCCACATATCGAGGAACGCACCGATCACATCTTCAAGTCCCCAGAAAAAATGATAGGTTGATTCAAAACCTTCACCCGGTACACCCTGACGCCCGAAAAAATAGGGTTGCCAGGGACAGTCAGTGGTTATGCATGGGACTTCATTGATTTCTGCCTGATCTGCCACCGGATTTACGGTGTCCGGTGTAGAAGCAGCCACAATAATATCAACTTCATCGCGCAATATAAGGTCCGCCGCAACCTCTGCCGCCCGATTCGGATTGGATTGACTGTCCTTCGATATGATTTCGGCACGGTACTTCTTGCCGTTGTTTTCGATACCGGCTTCAAACAGTTGCGCTATTTCTGCCAGCACGTGGTCATCCGCTTCTGCAAAACCGGCAAGCGGACCGGTGCGTGGACTGACGTGGCCTATCCTGATGACCGGGTCCGCGGCGTAGGCACGAGAGTATTTAAGCAGTCCGGGGGCGGCTAAAATCGCACCGGTTCCTGCAAGAAAGTGGCGGCGAGATAATTTGTTATCCATTCTTCTTCCTCTCATGTTTGTCGATGCATTCATCTGGCAAAAAAGCAAAGCAGTTTTGAGTTTATGACGACTTTACGCGTTATTGTGAAATAAAATCGATTTTTTTGCCAGTGGCAAATTGCGATGAAGACATGCGCATGGTGATGTATCCGTGGTATTTCTTCTGTTTATAGCTAGCTTGCTTTGTATGCACCCCGGAGAGCGGTGCACTGTCACACCGCTAGCATGAGGTTCCACCGAGGGTCCTCATTTTTGAAAAAGACAAAACGACGCACTGTAACAAAACGATGTTCCGCGAATGCTCGAGGGATCCCGATATTCAATTGCTCGGGTGATCCATGCGATTCAGCGCCAACTCGATTGTTTCCCAGTCTTTTCTGGGTACCACCACGCAGGGAGAGTGAATATTCTCAAGCCAGGCAAACACCGAAATAAACGGTTTCTCATAAACGCGAGTAGCATGGACAGCATTTGGTGCATTCCAGATAATTGATCCGGCGGAGTAGTCACGCCAGTCGCCACCAGATAATCGCCAACCGGAACGTTCTGACAGGTTGATGTAGAGTTCAGATGCAGCGTGCCGGTGATCGCGATATAGAGTGCGTGTGCCAAGCACGAAGACCCCTAGATTAAAGTCGGCCTGTTGAAATCCGCAGGCATCCGGCCCGATCAATAAACTGTGCAAATTGCAGTTGCGGTAACCATCACCCAAATCAGCTTTCTGGTTGTAGTAGAGTCCATCGTCCTCGCGCCACTGCAGGTGTTCATTTGCTGCACTTAAACTGGAGGCGATAGTCATTAACGGTGTCGAAGAAATACCAGAGATAGCGTTGGTAAGGGTTTTATCGTGTCTCGATCTCTGAGGGGGTTTATTCTGCATATTGCTTAGGCTCAGATCCATCTGGCCCAATTTATTCAATAGAGCCTGCACGCCAGGGTTCTTAAAGTGATGCTGTTCCAGGTAGCGGATTATTGAGTGGGTTAATTGATAGATAGCTTGTTGTTGATGCGGCATAGTGATTTCACCAATCGTACACGTCAGCTTATGTTAAGGGTTTTGCTTTTTAAGTGTTGATCTTATTCAGAAGAAATACCGCTCTTTACTTTCTTCTATTCGGCATGGTTAATCGGGGGTGTGACTGGAAATATCAGTGATTTGTACTATAAGAATGACTGAAGGTTATGAATAGGTATTTCTGTTGTATTGCAGGTTGTAGTAAACGGAGCCAGGTAAGATGTCGATGCTGTGCATTTTACAGTTAAAAACACAATATGCGGGCGCGCGCAGTTTACTTTCATAGCTACGATCGGTCTCTTGTAGATCGTCTCATTGAGCCAGACGGAACGGTTTTACTCAAAGTCATTAATATGCGTAGAAAAAATTCGACTGATA
>CAZNOB010000199.1:0-1263 GCA_964574535.1 uncultured Granulosicoccaceae bacterium
CTTTGAATGAGCCAGAGTTGATAGAGTGTTATGAACAGGGTGCAGACAGAGTGATCGCTGTACCAAATTGTACTGCAAGTATATTTCAGGCGCTGCTTGGAAGATTGGCAAGCAAGGAACATTGTTTTCCACCCTATCTAATAAACCATGAAATACAAACAATCGGATTTTCAGGGGTTGAAGTGCGGCTGACAAAAAAGACATTCGATGTCGCACAATATCTATTCCTTAATCATGGAAAGTTATTGACAAAATCCAAGATTCTATCCGACGTATGGGGGATGGACAGCAAAAAGTGTTTCACTCATCGAGTAGAGGTTTACATATCCCATATTCGAAGGCAGCTGCAGTTGGACGGAAGCCACGGTTGGGAGATACGTGCCCGACGACACCTTGGGTACGGAATATTTCGTAAAACTGATAACAAGATATCAGCCTTACAACAACTGTGAATATAACACCAGGGTTTAACTAAACCGAAAGCAGAGCTTTGCAAACGATAGCAAGCCACGGCTGCTGCTCTCTCGGCATACCCTCAGGTCGGCAGTAGTGAGACAGTATTTCGAAGTGGGCTGCTTTCAGGGTGGCGCTGGCTTCGTCGAACTCCAGATAGTTTCCGTATCGAGCACCTGACCATACTTCACTGTTACCCCTGGGGTTAGATGAGAACAGTATGCCACCTGGGCGTAAGCAGGCATGCAATTTTAAAAGAACTACGGGAAGTTCTTGCCTGGGCACATGAAACAAAGAGGCATTGGCAAATACGGCATCAAATGCGGCCGTTGGTAGTTCAAGTTTTAAAAAGTTCTGGCAGAGTATTTCGCAGCCAGTGTACTGTTCTGCCATTTTACAAAAGGCTTCGCTGCCATCGAGCCCCACTGGTCGATGTCCTAGTGACTTAAAGTAGCCGACATCCCTGCCAGGACCACAGCCGAAATCTAAAATATCCAGTGAAACGTCTGGTTCGAATTGAGATAAAAGCGCATTATAATTCTGAGAAACGTCATGATCTTTTGTGCCCTCCCGGAAAGACTCCGCATTGTCGTTGTAGTGACCTACTGTAGATTCTTCAACATGCTTAAGCTGTTCCGGTGAAAATGGATTGTTCACAGTTCAGTCTTTCTTATCAATGGTAATGGCTAAGGATTTGGTAGAACCGGCGAACCACTTCTGGACATAGATGGTTCCCATAATCGGCGCTTTTCCTTCTTCCGGAACCTCTTTGTAGCGCACGCTGTTTTTGGTCTCTTTTTCAAATTCAAA
>CAZNOB010000199.1:1363-9209 GCA_964574535.1 uncultured Granulosicoccaceae bacterium
ATCGCTTACTGCATCAATTGGAAGTGCAGAATTTGAGATCACGACAGACATTCAAAGCATATGTATGAGCACTTGATATTCGTTTCACTCCGGGGTGAAGCTCGCAGTGAATACTTATTCAATGTGAGACAAATGACATTACTGGTATACCTGAAACGCGCCAGGCGTAGCGGCTGCAGGTCGTATCCTGCCGGTAATATCAATGGTGGCATCGGGTTGTAATGGTAAGGGCCTGATCAACGGTAGGGCTTGTTCATGCAGTCGTAAATTCGCAACTGCCGGATCTATAAACCATGAAGCATTCGCAGCGATTTCATTTTGCTTTGCGTAGGCTGATAAATATTTCCTGCATCGTGCTGTAAATTTACAAAACTCCCGATTGATCTTACCAGCACTATGTACAATCGGTGCATCAGCCAGATTGTTGCTAAGCAATGCATCGGTGCTGTTCCATCTTGACTCGATTGAAAACGGGATATTTCCGTTAGTCACAATTGTGTTATGCAGCACTTTGGTGCGAGGTGAGCTCCACACCAGAATTGCAGCATCCGCTCTACGGCGACGTGCATTAGAGTATAGCCCGGGAGTCATGACAATGAGATTGTTTCTGATAATACCACCTGTATGATCATTGTCATTTTTTTCAAGGCCGTAGGCAATGGCTCTGTCAACGTTAAAGAATAAATTATTCTCGGTAAGTGTATCGCTCGCACCTCGCCACATTAATATGGCTGCATTAAATTCGTGATCTGAACCATCAGGTGTATGAAAGTTCAGGAATTTGTTACGGCGAATAATCCACCCACGACCACTGTGAACATCCACTCCATTCGTATATCCGGTTCCGCCGTCGTCATGACTTGTTTTAGGAGGTCCGTTTGTGTACTCCATTACGCTGAATTCAACGATGCCGTTATTTACACCTTCACCTGAGGAATTCGGATTCGCCTTAACGAACTGCTGCCCGGCATTGATCATACGGACATTGTAGATTCTGGGTGTGGAAGCACTGCCACTGATCTGGATTGGGTGATGATAGACTTCACCAACAGTCAGATTGGCAATAGTGGTGCTCTTTGCGTTTATCCAAAATCCTGTAGTCACGCCGTCGTGATTCTTCGTCTCCATGCCTTTCCCCAACAGAATAACTTTGTCACAACGAGTTTCAAGACCTCTGATAGTCAGGTTGTCTGTTGTCACACTGATGATGCTGCTCAGTCGATAGACACCGGGCTCTATAATGATGGTGGTATTTTTTTTCGCATTATTTACCGCGCTATAAAGCCCGGCAGTGGTGTTGACGGTAAGAACGTTTGTATCTGCGACTGCCAGTTCCGGTGCCGCTACACAATGATCTTGTGCATTGTTTGCAAGGGCAGCCACTGGGTTCAACAGTAGCGCAAAGGTGATAAGAAGTGATTTTAATTTCACGAGCGCATCACTGAGTGTTAGATGGATTAAGGTAGATAAAAAGAAAAAAATACATCAGAATAAGTCTATGAAGCTCAATACGCTAACTGAAGCGTAGATCGACCAGAGCACCCAGTGCATTTGTCATCGCTTTTGACTCTGACGCCGGAATTGAAAGTGCCGAGATTTCATCATGGAGCACAGTATCGGCATCACTAATCAGTTCTTTGCCTGCGGCGGTTAGTCTTGCCACCGTTTGCCGGGCGTCTCGCTGATTTTTATGTGACGAGACAAATCCTGTTTTTTCCAATGGCTTCAATGCTCTGGTCACAGCTGAAGGAGTCAGGTGAACAACGGACGCCAAATCAACACGCGATGCAGAACAGTTAGGCTGTTCCTGTAAGCGCTTGAGCAGCATATATTCTGTAAAGCTTACACCGCGCACTGCTGAAAGCACTCGATCAAATCGTCGTTCAATTTTTCCGGAAGCCGCCAACAACGCAAATACAAACTCAGATTTTTGTTTTGCCATGCTTGCATAATACGTGATTGATCACGTATTATGCAAGAATTATCCAGATCTGGTCTGCCGGTTAGAAAGAGGCAACGCCGAGTTGTTGCCGATAAAATTATTGCTGATCCCACCATCGGTTCCAGGCAGCAATATCATAAGCAAATCGTTGATCGCTTATTGCTGTTAGTGCACCGACCACATCCGCTTTAACCCAGAGTGGATCAGATTTTTTGTTCAGTCGTGTAATTAGCGCTTGAAGGGTTTCTTTATCACCTTGCTTGAGCCACCCGCTTGCAACAATCGAAGCGATAGAGGGATCAAATACTTTGGCGCTGTCCGGTACGACTAATTCAGTGTTCGGGTTTATCCAGTCAGGTTCAATTCGACCATTGCCGTTAACCGCGAGTGCGGTTATCAAATACCATCGGGTCAGATCATTGTGGCTGATTGACTGACCGGTAAACATAGTGGTTGGCGCGCCTTCAACAGGTTTTTCCAATACGCGTGTCAGCGCCACCCCGAACTCCGGTGTTTCTAATTGAGGATGTCGGCTTAAATTTCTGCGCAATGCCCGTGCGTAATTCTGCGTGCTCTGCGGATCCGAAACAATGTCCCGTATCTCAATATATAGTGACTCTACCAAAGCAGTACTCAGTTGCTGAGACGAAGTTGGCGTTAACACTGTGGTACTTTGCTGATCCCGCGATGACTTTACGTTTGTATTATAAAGCAGCAGTTCTGCACCGGAATTTTTATACGTTCCAATGGCTATAAACCCGTTCAGACTGGTTAAAGAAATCGGCATAGCTGAAAACTGCTGCAGGTTCTTCAGATCATCGTCATTGTTGTATTGCCACAGAAAGCCTGCTCCGTCTTTGTTGTTCGGGTTGTGGGTAAGCAGCCACAAGGTATCGCCATTTGAGTGCAGAGCCCTGGGTCGATGATTATTCGGTATTGCCACTTTATGCGTTCGCACACCATCGTAGCGTAGTAACTGACGCTCTGACCCTGTGTCTGCAAAGGCAAATATCGATTGCTGATGCCTTGTGAGATTATCTACCCGGTCGCTCTCTGGCCAGCCCGGTACCGGAATGGGTATATCGGCTTTGAGCGTGAACAGCTTTGCTTCTTTCTTGCGTTTGGCGGATGTCCCGATAATGCAATCATCATTTAACTGTATAACACTGACGATTCTGCTGAAGGATGATTTGGCAGCAGGATAGTCGTACTGAACCTGCCAGTTGTTCTGGCTTTGCTGTCTGTGTAATTGTCCTGTCCATGAGCCGGTCGCGGCAACCAGTTCATCATCACAGACATTCATTGCATGAACATGCATTACGCTGCCGGAGCGCATAGATTGCCATCGCCAGTTTGATCCATCGGTTACTGCGTATTCACCAGAGCCGGCGCTGCGCCGTGGATCTTCAAATGGCCAGTGCAACAGATCGTTGAACACGACCGGCGCACCAACGTCCTGCGAGAACAAACTGCGCTCATAGCGCAAGGATTTGTCCTGAATTGAGTAGCTGTATACGTCAGCACTGTTGTTATCTTTGAACGGTTCACTGTTGACCAGCCAGATCCGGTCACGGTAGGCGATCATTTGCGAGATGCCGGGCCATTGTTCAAGTACAGCTACGCGTTCGAGTTGCTGTGCCCAGCTATGGCCTGAAAAAATCACTGCCAGACCGACAATCAATCCAGCCAATCTGCGGCGAGTTATAGGAAGACTGCAGTACCTGAACGGAGGAGTCATGACGGATTTCGATTTGGACATTCTGTACAGACCTGAATATTCTGTGGCAGTTCCCGTTGTCAGTCAGTAATAGATTTTTTGTATAAATCGAAAAGACAAAAACAGACCTGTTGAATCACTGCCGCTGACGAGCGACTACCAGCTTGATACCCTCTACGGCTGCAACATAAGCTGTTTCTCCGGCACCAATCTCTTCCTGCTGATCACCCGCCAACTCTGCCTGTCCCAATAAATTGCTATTGCTACACGGGTTTCCTGCCGGAAATTAAAGCCAGAAGTTCATCAGCGAGCTGTAGCGAAACTGCCTCATTCACTACCGATGTTGCAGTATTTCGAAGATGCTGGCAGCGTTCAGCATTGTTCAGCCAGTATCGCAACTCCGACCTGAGTTTAGCGGGCTTTAGTGCAACACTGCCCAGGCCTCGTTCGGTTATCCAACGTATATTGCCAGTTTCCTGCCCTGGCATATAGGATGAGATAATCACTGGCGTACCTACGGCCTCGCACTCGGCCAGAGTTGACGGACCGGCCTTTGTTACCACCACATCGGCTGCGCACATGCGCTCGGGTAAATCGGCAACAAACCCCAGTGCCTCAAGATCATTTCTGGTGGTGAGTTTACGGTACAAAGACTCGTTTCGGCCGCAAATCACAACCAGCCGATCACAGGCAGGCTGAGCAGCTTCAACCAGTGCCATCAGACCTGTCGCATCTGCCCCGCCAGTCAGTAGAACAGTGCGATTATTCCAGCCATATTTTTCTCTTAAGGCTTCTCTGTGGCCGGCAAGCCGCATTACGCGAGGGTGTACCGGGTGACCGGCTATCCGAATGTTACTCGCATCGATGCCGCAGGCAAGTGCTCGTTGCCTTGCAGTCCGGGTTGATACATAAGTTCGACTGAGCCTGGAGCCGAACCACGCAGCATGAGGTGTTACGGGATCGGTAACCACCACGGCGAGTTGCGTGTGTTGATCGCGCAGCGCTCTCATTGCACCTGTTGTCAGGTAAGGGTGCAATACAATAACGAGATCCGGATTGCCTTCAGTAATCAACTCCTTATAGCGGCGTCGAGCTGCAAGCCACGCAGGGTCCGAGAGAGCTTTGCAGCGTGCGGGACCGTCCAGCAGATACCAAAGCACGCCCCAGATTTTCGGATGCTCTTCGAGCCAGGCGTAGATCGCGGGCATTTTTTCGATACCAGGGGTTCCGCTGTTTACCATTAGATCAATGATATCTGTAGTTACGCGATCTCCCAATGCCGCTTCAAGCGCCTCGGCACATGCCCGATGACCGCCACCAGTGTCGCTAATCAGCATACGTACGAATGGCTTGATCACCTTGCTGTTCATTTTCTACCTTTTACTCGTTTCCAATACAATTCAATTGTTAGCAAAACAGAGAACCATCGCAAATCCTGATGGGACCCGACGATTCAATACGACAAACTAAATTATTACGTGACGCATATTAAAATTCTCTGTACATCCATGGGCCCTATTACATCAACACGTCAATGCGTACCGAACGCTGGAAAACTACAACAAGCCTGTCATAAACGCCGCAACACCGATCGACCAGTGGAGGATAGAAACACCCAGCAGACTTTGATGACGTAAATAGAAAACACCGAGTAAGATACTGCTGACAAAAGTCAGGAAGACAGCAACAAGCCCGAAATGCATGTGCAACAGCGCGAAGAGAATGGAGCTCAGTAAAACTGCTCGATAGCCTTTTTGATCATTGAAAAAGCGTCGTAGCGAGTTTTGCAACAAACCCCTGGCCAGAAATTCCTGTCCGTAGGTGTGAAGGAAATAGTGAGGTTTGGCAATTATATCGAACTGAAAGGGCCTGGAATCAATAATGCCAACAGTCTGGCAAACCAGCACACCAACAACAATTAGTCCCAGGGCAACTGCGCCAGCTATCACACCTTCTTTACACGATAGTTTCCAGTCTATTGTAGTTACTCCAACCCGAGCCCAGGGTATTCTCAACACCCAAACCAGAAAGATTCCGGGAACCATTAAGACAATCAGGTAACTCCAGGTAAATGCATCACTATAGAGATTCAGGTCGGGAAAATAGGTATATAGCGTATGATTAATTAGCATTCCTATGGCATAACAAACCAATACGTATATAAAAAACTGACCAAACTCGTATTGTCTTTGATGGCTCTCCCGTTCTTTTTGAAAGCTCACTATTATGCTCTCGGTTTCATTCCTGAGTTTTTTTGAAATGGTCAGCGCAATCTGATAGCTCAGTTCTTTTTCGAGAGTACTATTTCCAGATACAGATTTAAGATCTGCCCGTTTTAGTAAAAGCAGTTCAGTGTCGTCAATTGCTTTCGCTGTTGCGGAGCGGGTCGAGCCATCCAGAAAGGACAATTCGCCCAGAATTTCGCCCTCACCAAGTAATTTGATATCTTCATCTACTGTATTGTCGATTGATTTTTTTTGAATCTGAACCTGGCCTTTTACAATAAAAAGTATTTCATTTCCCATATCCCCTTCATGGAAAATGAAGTCACTATCATCAAGCTGTTTGTGCGTTACGATCGAGGCAATTGAATTCAGATGCTGGTCTTCAAAGTTTGTAAAAAGATCGAACTTCTTCAAAGATTCTGCGATTGAAGCCATAGATTTTCCGCTTGCCCGCTTGTTGGTAAATTCAGATATTCCGGCAACTGTACGCACCTAGCTGAACACCAGGCCACTACCGATCGCAAGCGTACTTCCGATCATGGCACCGGCCAGAATGTCACTAGGGTAATGAAGGCCAAGTAAAGCTCTGGATGTAGCGGTCAACACTGCAATCGGCACCATTACCCAAAGCATCAGCGGAACGTGGCTTGAATAGAGAATGGTCAGACATACAGCGTGTAACGTGTGCCCGGAAGGAAAGCTGTATCTGTCCATCGGTTTGGCGCCGCAGACTATGTCACTGTAGGTGAAAAATGGCCTTTCGCGAACCACATTGTGCTTCAGAATAAGGTAGATTGCGATGCCGCTTGCCACTGTCAAGAGTACCTCAGTGGTAAATGCTACATGCCCGGACTCCAGCTGCAGAAGCGTCACCAATCCGAGAAATACCCATAGTGAGTAGTCTCCGAGCCTGGATATGATGGAAAAGAAACGCTGTATGCCGGGAAAGCGAATGAGAGCATTTATGCGCCGGCAGATTCCGATTTCCAGGTGGTTCATGTAATCAGTCAACACTGTATTCTTCCTTAAACACTTAAATTCTTCCGTGAATTTTCTGACCGTCAGCGTCTGTCTAACGTCTGGACGTAGCGCCCCACTGCAAGTGTCCACTTTAGCGCCCTGAGTGTAAAGACCATAATCGCCTCTTTTGACCCGAATAATCAATACCACAGGTGTATGACATAGAAGACCTGCCGGTTTTTCCAGACAAATCGTGCTTACCTGGCGGTGAGCTAGTACGCCATAATAAACTTAAATTTCAGGGAGCAGAAATTGTGGAGCTTATCGATATTGCGGTCGAACAAACTACAGCAGTCACCGATGCGGTTTTGGCCGTTATGGCAATAGCAGTCATTGTGTATCTATATCGCATCGGGAAAGGAAATCGCTGGAAAGTAACTATCTGGATTGGAATTTTCAGTCTATTGGCTATCGCAGCAACCCTGGGAGCAGTTGCACATGGCTTTAAAATGTCCAATGCAATGCAAACTACGCTCTGGCATCCGCTCAATTTTTCACTAGGTTTGCTGGTGGCGTATTTTGTAGTGGCTGTGGTGTATGACATGAGCGGAGAAGCAGCGTCCCGGAAAATCATTCCGCTAATGACCCTTAGCGGGGCCGGCTTTTTTGCCACTACTCTGCTTTGGCCAGGTAGCTTTCTGCTATTTATCATCTATGAAGCCGTGGCCATGCTATTTGCGCTGGCGGCTTATATACGCATCGCTCTTCGCGGAGAACTTGCCGGCGCGTGGCTGTTGGTTGCCGGAGTTTTTACCACTATAGTTGCTGCCGCCATTCAGGCGAGCAAAGGCTTTGCATTGGACTTCGTCTGGTCATTTGACCACAACGGGGTTTACCATCTGGTACAAATGGTTGCAGTCGTTTTGCTTGTAGCCGGCCTCAGGAGGTCTTTGGTCTCCGGTTGAACGTAGAATAAGTGACTGTTTGCGTCAGGTAATAAAG
>CAZNOB010000200.1:0-1996 GCA_964574535.1 uncultured Granulosicoccaceae bacterium
GTACTTGCTGGACGGCTTTGTATGGTGCCGAAAATATGTTCTTATATTTATGTTGTGATCGCGAAAGATAAAGCCGAAAGACTGCGCTCTCAGTAAAACATCTGTTCCTGAACAGCCTCTCCGGGAGGTGATGTCGCTGGAGGTTATCGACGATCAAATAATGCCGGATCCATAATCGATAACATCGCGCTGGCGCGAGCCAGTTTCTGACTTTTACTGTCTTGTTTGGCCACCGTACCTTCCACAAATAATTTCGCCATACCATGCACTGCTGACCAGGCCAATAATTCCTCCGCGCTCAGGCTATCGGGATCTTTATCATCCAGTGTATTCGCGAAGCCGCTTTCAAGGTGAGCGCGGAGTTGATTGGCAGCGGCAACGTATTGTTCATCATTGGTATACAGCGACTCCTCGCGCCACATGGCACGAAAGAAGGCGGGCTTATCCAGTGCGAATTCAACATAGGCCAAACCGACGGCGTGAAAGGGGTTAGTTGATGCCTCTGTCGCGGCGATGCGGGCTTTTTCCATAGCCCCTGCTAGTTGCTGCAGTGCTCGTGTGGCGAAGGCAGTCAGTAGTGATTTTTTATCTGCGTAGTGTCTGAACGCGGCGGACGGAGATACCCCGACAAGTTTTGCGCAGGCGCGTAATGTGACCGCTTCAAGTCCGAACTTGGTGGCAATTTCATCCACTGCCGTCAGCAGCGACTCCGCCAGATCGCCGTGGTGATAACTGCTTTTCATTTTCTTCATGCCGTCAGTGTAATTCACTTATGTAAACACTGTTAACTTTTTTCTTCTCCAACTCTTGTATCCACTACGGAAGTCTGTATATTAAATGTGAACAGTGATTACATTGGCTGGTTAAAGGAAGCAATTACAGTCATAACGCGCTGTTTTTATTAAATTAGCTTCTTTTTTTATCCTGAGGAGATGGGAAATGGTGTCAACAGCTGAAGCAAAAGTTGAAAGATCAAATAATCGATCGTGGAGTTCCTGCAGCTATGGTCGAAGAGGGCACTGGACTGGCGGTAACATCGCCGCCATGGTAATCGGATTTGTTCTGTTTTGGCCGGTCGGGTTGCTGATACTTGTCTGGACCATGTCGGGCCGAAACGTCAGGGATCTGCCTGGTGCGATCCGCGATAAATGGTCCGACATTACCGGCCACTGGAATAGTGGCAGTAGTCGCACTACAAGCAATGTCGTGTTCAACGAATACCAGCAGACACAATACGATCGTATTCGAGAAATAAAAGACGAGATCAAAGAGCGATCCAGTCGGTTTAAAGAATTTCGCAATACTGCTCAGCGGCGCGCTGATGAAGAGGAATTCAATCGGTTTATGGCGGATTCCCCCGGACGGTAATTAAGTATTATGGTAATCACTTGAAAACGGCATGCCCGGGCGTGCCGCTTTTATTGAATTTTGTGTTGTCTTGTCAGCTGGTTTCGGGGTGCGCTGCTTCATTCAAATTTAGTTAACATGGGTGACGTGCTTTACAATGGCCCCAGGTAACGGATTGGATAACCACAATGTACGGACAAATAGAAGGCACTGGTTATGAAGTGCTTAATGATGAATTCAACAGCTGCATTATCGGGCATGCACGTGTAGAGCGGCTTTGGACTGGCAGTCGCTGGGCGGAAGGGCCAGCGTGGTTTGCCGCCGGTCGCTACCTGATGTGGTCTGATATTCCCAACAACCGAATGTTGCGGTGGGATGAAACTTCAGGGCAGGTGTCCGAATTCAGATCCCCCGCGAACAACAGCAACGGAAACACCGTAGATGCGCAGGGCAGGCTGGTGAGCTGTGAGCATCTGACGCGTCGGGTAACGCGTACCGAGCCAGACGGTTCCATTGTTGTTCTGGCAGATCAGTTCGAAGGGCACCGATTTAATTCACCCAACGATGTCGTTGTGAAATCCGATGGCACAATCTGGTTCACTGATCCAAGCTATGGTATCGGGTCAGACTACGAGGGCGAGCGTGCTGA
>CAZNOB010000200.1:2096-9201 GCA_964574535.1 uncultured Granulosicoccaceae bacterium
GGCTTGTTCGATGGTTTTCGACTCGACACGCAGGAAAGACTATGGAGCAGCGCAGCTGACGGCGTACACTGTTTTAATCAAGCCGGGGAATTGATTGGTAAAGTCCTGATACCCGAAGGCGTTGCGAATGTTACGTTCGGCGGTGCTAAACGTAACCGCTTGTTTATATGCGGCACCACTTCACTGTATTCAATTTACCTGTCAGTTAATGGCTGCAAAATTGGGTAGCGCCGCAGGTTCCGCTTAAGGCAGGCTAAAATATAATGATGACCAGGCTACCGTTGCTACTTATTGCAGGGGTGATAGTGACGGTACTATCCAGTTGCAGTAGAGGAGACCCTGACGATCTGGCATCTGTACTGGCCCGACCCGTCAATCAACAATCCTTTCGTCTTGCCAGTTTTAATATTCATTATATCGCGGCTGGTCAAAAAAAATTAAACTGGGAAGATAGAAAGCAGGCTGTCGCCGAAGCTATTTCTGATCTCGATGCAGATATAATAGCTTTTCAGGAAATGGAAACTTTTGCCGGAGGTAGCTTTAATACAGAAAACAAACAGCTCGACTGGGTACTGACTAACTTTCCCGAATATACTGCAGGCGCTTATGGTGATGCTGCTGTGTATCCCAACACTCAGCCAATACTATTCAGGCATACCCGGTTCAGACAGGATGATCAGGGTTTCTTTTTCTTCTCTGACACACCAGATGTCATTTACTCCCGAACCTTTAATGGTAGCTGGCCCGCGTTTAGTTCATGGTCGCAACTGACTGACTTGCAAACCGGCCAACAACTGACCGTCTTTAACGTGCACTTTGAATACAAAAGCATGAGTAATCGTGCAAAATCAGCTGAGCTCGTATCCAGCAGAATCGCCCCGTTAGTGCAGGCCGGACAAGCAGTGCTTCTGGTAGGTGATACTAACGCACCATCATTTGGTGGCACAATGCGCACCTTAAAACAGATACCCCTGCAACTGGTAAAACCGGTGGGGTCTACCTTTCATTTAAATCGGGGCCTGCATATTATCCCGGCTATTGATCATGTCTTTCATAGCCAGCAGTTGGCCCAGGTCAGTCGAATTACCCTGCTACGTAAAAAGTACGATGGAGTCTGGCCTGCTGACCACTATCCGCTCGTGCTTGACCTTCAATCGAGGGATAAACCACAGTAGTATTAATGCTGCTATTGCCTGAATTCCCACGGCGGTATCGGTGATGCTTGCGACCAGATCCCGTTTTCTGCTCTCATCGATTTCACTTGCGCACGCTTATACTGGCGCCTTTGTGACGGGGTTTGCTCATTCTGATAATCGGCATAGTGCCATGCATAGCCGGATTGAACCATCGTCAATCCGATATCCGTTTCGTCCAGAAACACTGTGCAGACATGGCGGTTATATCGATCAACCTTGTGGCAATGTGCATCGGCATTTCTACCGGTCAACAGTGAGCGCAATTTATCTCTGGATGCGATTCCGTTTGCCTGTTTGAGTTCAGGCGCATCAATGCCCGCCAGTCGAATAACCTGTCTCTTTTGATTTGCAGGTGTAATATGAATTGAGTCACCATCATGCACTTTGGTCACTGCGCCGCTGATTACAGTGACATCGGCATTTTGATTTGTCGAGCACGCAGTTAATGTAACGCACAGTGCCAGCACACAACTTGCCCGTCCAGGGGAATGCTGATTAGTCTGTGCCGGCAGTACCTGCAGACCTGTCACTATTCTGTGCCCGCTACCTCACTTAAGGGACGCAATATAGTTTTGTCTGTCTTGAACGCTTCAATATCATCGACCATAGTCATTGCCGGAAATTCGCTTTCGGGATCATCCACTGCTGTGGATCCCTCTGAGTAGACCACTAATCGACCATTGGTTTTGTCGATAAATAATTGTCTATACAGTGCCATTACATCGCTGTGTTTGATTGCTTTGACTTCATCGGCAAAGAGTTGTGATGCGTCAAAACTGTAGTCTTCACGAATAATTGCAGCCCAGTAGCGATTGGTTCTCTCTTGCAGTCGATTGTCTTTTTCTTCAACCTGAGAGACCAGTGCATCAATATTGCGCTGAAACTCTTCATCTGGCATTTGAGCTAAAACCTCTTCAAAATCGATCAGGAATTTTTCTACCGCATTAAACATTTTAACCGGCCCGGCGGCTGGTGACTGCAAAGCCAGCACTACCGATGGCACCTGGATTGGATCAATGGTGTAGGTAAAAACGAAATACCCCAGTTGTTGTCGGGTACGAAGCTCTTCGTAAAAAGGTTGTGATAATATTTGCCTCAGGAGAGCATATTTGGCTCGGCTTGCACGGTGTCTTTCGATACTTTGATAATAGATAGATATCGAAGAATCGCTGTGATTGAGATCAAGCTCTTTTATCATCGCCGTGTTTTCGGCAATCTTCACCATGCCTGTTCGGTCCACTGTCGCTGATCGCGCGTCACGAATAAAGGCGTCTTGTAGTACGCTGACACGTTGTAAAGTCTCTTTGCCTGTCAGGTTGCCGTGTGACAACACAGTCACGCGCAGTTGCTTTAGTACTTCGTCTGCGAATACATGCAAATCATCGATAGTGACTTCATTAAGGGCTTGTGTGCGTTTTTCATTAGTGAGAAAAGGTTCAAGCAGCAGTTTCTGAGACTCTGTCGCTGTGCGTTGATACGGTGCATCTTCTTCGCTGTTTCTGATGCTATCGAGGTTCTCTGTCACTATTTGTTCGAACAGGCTTTGATCAAAATCAGGATTGAGCATTGCGTTCGAAATTTTTTCGATCATCTGGTGCTGCCCATCCGAGTAACCGCCGACCTCAAGCAGGAACCCCCTGCTGCTTGCAGTTAGTCCGCCGCCGAGACCGGCAAGATTGGCTGCGTATGAGAATTCGTTTAGCTGCTCGTTAATCATGCGTGCGTAAATATCGCGCAGGACTTTCGCCTTTGCCGATTCGACAGCTGCCGGTGCATGAATGGTGGCTTTGAAGTTTGCTCTTGGTACTCCGTATGAAGAATCTGTTCGATGCCAGATAGTTAGTTTTGGCGTGTCCATCAGCTTGATGGGGTCACCGATACCATTGGCTTTTAAGGTAAGGTCTTCGGGGATAAATTCATTGCGTGTAGGCAGATTGATGTTGGGATTCAAAGTGGCGTTTTGCCACTTTTCAACCGTTTCTGGCGGTATGGGATTGATACCATAAGGTGTATCGTACCATTGCGTGGTTTTATCCGTGTCCAGTCCCGGTGCCACCGCAATGACCTGCAAATTATCAGGCGCTAAACTATCAAGGATGCCATGGATCCCCAGGCGATCAAACCCGGTTCTCTGGTAAGGGCCTGATATCAGCTTTTCGGCGGGCCAGTCCTGGGCTCTGACCGATAGAGCACGTACCACACGGGACGCACCGGCTTTTTCCTGAAACTGAAAAGCCAGCTGGTCGAGTTTCTGATTTTCATCAAATATCCACTCCGGGAGTCCACTCAGGCGTATGCGGTTAACGGCATGGAAAACTTCAGTGATGATATCGTCCACGTGATTGACACCACTCTCGCTTAAGCCGATAGAAATATCGAAGGTATTCGATGCGCGAGTGTCGGTCCCGCCACCGGCGGATAAACTATTCACCCAGTTCCTGCGCTTGAGTTCCGATAAAAGACTACCCGGTCCTTCGTGGCCCAGAATATTTCCGACGTAAGATCGCGGCCGGGTGAACCGATGTGATTCTTTAAAAGGCACTGGAAAGCTGAGGATGAGAAATCGTTGATCAGTGAGTGGTGTGATGTTAAGGCGCGATGGCAAAGTGTTTTTATCGTAAAGATCAATGTGGAAAATTTGTTTTTCCGCATCACGGTTGGGTATCGCAGAAAATTTCTCTTTGACCCATTGTTCCAGCGTATCCAGGGAATCATTGCCAATCACCGCCAGAGACATAATGTTTGATGAATAATGGGTATTATAAAATTCGATCAATTCATCACGGATATTTGAACCCTCACGGTCTGCAAGTGTTTGAAGATTGCCGGTGGAAAAGCCTGATTGAGGGTGGTCCTGATTAAAGGCTCTTTTTCGTGCTGACCAAAAGCGCTGGCCATCATCGCGGCGCTTGCCAGAGAATTCAGAATGCACAGCGTGTTTTTCACGTTGTACCAGATCTTCCGTGAAAAGCGGCGCGATAAAAAACTGCGCAAACATATCCAGTGCCTGTTCCAGTTCACCCGCTTCAATAGAGAAAAAGTAGTTGGTATTTGAAAACGACGTATACGCGTTATTCGAACCGCCATTTTGTTTTATGAAGCGAGCATAGTCACCTGCGTTGGGGTATTTCTCGGTGCCCAGAAACAGCATGTGCTCAAGAAAGTGTGCCAGTCCTTCACGATCACGCGGGTCACTTCCGGAACCGATTGCCACATCCATTGACGCAGCTGCCGTGTCTGATTCCGCGTCGTGAATCAGGGTGACTTTCAGTCCGTTTGCTAACACCAGAGCGCGATACTCACGGTCATCGTTTGGACTTTTTTCTATCTCGGCAGCGTGGATGGCAGCATTTCCGACTAGCACTGTCAGGAACACCAGGATGATGGACTGGAATATTTTTTGGCGATTAAAAGTGTGATGAAGTGACATTCAGTTTTCCGGTATAAAGCGTTACCACGCAACGCGTGACGATTTAAATTGGGTTTCGGCAAATATTGAGTCACTGGCCGATTTCAGTTTATGACAGTCAGTTAGTACGAGGCGATCATAAAAAAGGTTCACGGTCAGCACTTATAGCAGGGCTCTCTGCCGATGCAATACATTTTGTTGTAAATCCCGGGTGTGTGAATACAGTTGGCCGGGACCGTTTTGCAAGGAATCTCAATGCGGGTCTGGCAGGTGTTGGTGGTATGACAATGGTATCGATCCTTATTTGCAATTACCACCATCGCAGTTCAATCTGTCCATTATGATAATTATTATCAAGGCAGAAGTCGCGTAGCCAATAGAGGCCGGTCGCTACACAGCCTTGCGTGAGGAACACCATTATGTGCTTTGCGGTAATCATAAATCGCAGCGATAAAAAGTCGTTTAGTGTGCTGTGCTGAAACAAGCTCTAAAAAGACATTGGTGTGGTGAGTACTCACTATTAGTCACCCTGCTGGTCACGCTTCTTTCTGTGCGTGTTTTGGCAGGTTGGGGGCAGGCGTTTGTTACAGCGTTCGGGGTCTACCCCTGGATTTTTATCAGTGTGGCGATACTGGTATGGCAAATAGTCGGTTCATGGCGAGCCTGTGATCGGCATTTGAAAGCCCAGGGTGGCCTGGTCATGTACTGGAGTGTACTGGCGATGTTGCTGGTGATAGTGGTACTCACCGTGTTGCAGATTGCAGACCTTCTAACCGGCAGGCGCACGGTGACAGAACAAAGCTCGCTCCCGGTTTTGGCCGAAACACCGCTATTGCCGGTGCATAAAGAAGGCACTACCGTCTTGCTTAAGGGTGACTTCAGCTGGGAGTTGCGACGTGCCTTTCTCAATACCCTTGAAGCCACTCCAACAATCACTACGGTCACGCTTGATAGCCACGGTGGGCTAGTGTTTGTTGGCCGGGCACTGGCACTGTCCATCGCAGAGCATCAGCTCAACACGCATGTCGAGCACCGTTGTTATTCAGCCTGCACAATCGCGTTTATCGCAGGTGTTGCCAGGTCTCTGGCAGACAAAGCAGAGCTGGGATTTCATCAGTATTTACTGGAAAACGAAAATCAGACGCATGGTATATCCGTGCAGGAACAACTGGATGTTGACCGCAAACATTTCTCCAGTCGCGGTGTCAGTCAGGATTTTATTAAGCAGCTGTTTGTTGCGGAGCATACCGGGCTGTGGGTGCCTGATCACCAACGTCTACTGGAAGCTGGCGTGTTGACGAAATAGTTCACGCCGTATGGAACTCAGGGTGATACCAGACGTCGTACTCATAAAGGAAGTTAAAACCGGGGGATGAGTAGCGCCTGTTGCTACTACTATTGAGGTCAATTCTCAGGTACTTTGTCCAGTCAATTAGAAAATTAAAGTGGAGTACCAATGAAAACGGGGAAAAAATCACCGGCGGCACAGCTGCGGTCAATAGCATTGACCGTAACGGCAGTGTTCGGCCTGACATCTGCCGCGATTGCCCAGCGAGACTTCTCAAGTGTCGAAATCGCGACCACTGATCTTGGCAACTCAGTTTATTTACTGATGGGTGCCGGTGGAAACATCGGGGTTTCTGCAGGGCCTGATGGTGTGTTTATGATCGATGATCAATTTGCACCGCTGAGCGAAAAAATCATAGCCGCCATTGCAGAGATCTCTGACCAGCCAGTGCGTTACGTATTGAATACTCATTGGCACGGAGACCACACCGGCGGCAATGAAAATATGGGCAACACCGGCGCAGTGGTGGTAGCCCATGAAAATGTCCGCAAGCGAATGTCGACGCCACAATTTATAAAAGCTTTTGGTCGCGAAGTGCCGGCAGCCGTTGATGCGGCTTTGCCGGTAATCACGTTTACACAAGATGCCACTTTCTATTTTAATGATACTCAGATACAGGTTAGCCATCTGCCACACGCCCATACTGACGGCGACTCAATGGTATTTTTTACAGATGCCAATGTTCTGCATATGGGGGATACTTTTTTCAACGGCTTTTATCCGTTCATCGATGAAAGCAGCGGTGGAAGCCTTGATGGTCTGATAGAAGCAGCAAATCACGCGCTTGGCATTATTAATGACGACACTCAGATCATACCCGGTCACGGAAATCTGGCAACTAAGGCTGATCTGCAAGGCTATCTGGATATGCTGAAAGAAGTAAAAGCTATTATGAATCCACTGGCTAACTCAGGTAAAAGCCGCGACGAGGTAATAGCTCAGCAGCCGCTAAAAACGCTATCGGAAAAATGGGGTAACGGGTTTATGAAGCCTGATGTTTTTACCGGTATCATATTTAATATCGAGTCGGGTTCATAGTAGTAGACATAGCTTATGGGTAGGCCCTGCCGGGCAGTTCAATTAGGACATCCCTGCCGGGGGCCTTCATTTTTGAAAAGACCAAAAACGAAGCAAAAAGTCTTTTTGCGACTA
>CAZNOB010000201.1:0-1190 GCA_964574535.1 uncultured Granulosicoccaceae bacterium
CCGACGGTATCAACGCAACAAAGTATCGAAGCCTTGCCAAAGTCAGTAAAGCGACTGCAACCCGTGAATTGGCTGATCTGGTAAAGAAAGGATGCCTGGTGAAGTTGCCAGGGGGAGGGCGTAGTACTCGTTATGCGTTGCTTAGCTTGAAACCGTAACTAACACATAGAAAAGCTCGAAGCCTGTTGCTTAGCTGAGGGTCTGAAAAATAATTCAGTAGATCGCAGCAGGTATGTGGAGCAATGGCGCGCAAACGCAATAGTAAATGAACAATTAGAATGCACAGCACGACTAAACCGGAGTTTGTAAGAACTGTAAACACCGACAATGTCATAAGGGAAGATATATTATTTAACATAAGAAGTGATACGCGAACTTGCCTGATTAATCGATTATCGAATACAAACGATAGGACGCAAATACGAAGGAAGGTCAATTAATCCTTACGCCCACACAATCTCCCCAGGTCGAATGGCATTTGCTCAAAAGGCGGCACTACCGCCATGTCGTTGTCACGAATGGCTACGGTCAATACCCATTACAGGGTAAAAGCTTCCAGCATTGGTTCAAGAGGATTTACCAGCCAATAATCTGCACTCTATGAGAAGCATAAATCTCACGCTTGATAACTCTGTCTATTTGAGCCGTAGACGGAGAAAGTACCTCACAAACCCAGTCAGGACAGATTTCGATATGAGCGGTTTCTGGAAGCTCAGGCTTGTTGTCTGGCGCCAGCCAGCTATGTCTGGTACGACGACATCGGACTCTAAATGACATTCTGGTTCATCGAGAATCCACCAACCACCAGGGGCGTTACTTGATATTCGATCAAAATGACCTGCTATAACTGTGGTAATTAGTGTGGAAGCTAACGAGTGCCTGGGGCCCTGGACGTGGATGAGTGTGGAGTTCGCCTGATAGAATTTCCGCTACCAGATTCTCTGGGTACAGCGAGCAGATCTTCGTACGTTGCATTTTTCTGTGCGGACTTGTTCAATTTACGGAATATCTGGTGAAATGGTGGTAGCACAGAGCCCATTCCGTATTTCCATTTATGTTATTGCAAGTTACAGATGTCTCCCCTCAAATTTCTTAGAAATGTCCCTTTCAAACCACCATCCTCGGATCTGCAACAACCGATGTACCGATGTACCGATGTACCGATGTACCGATGTACCTGAGATTAAGTG
>CAZNOB010000201.1:1290-9170 GCA_964574535.1 uncultured Granulosicoccaceae bacterium
ACCGATGTACCGATGTACCGATGTACCGATGTACCGATGTACCTGAGATTAAGTGCCTTACTGATTTTATAAGCAAACAAAAATCACGGTGTCCGCTGTTGATGATGAACATAGTCACTCTGTGTCAATAGGCACTAACTAGTGTACCTGGGGAGGCTAGTGGTACATTGAGAGAAAAGTTCAAACCTGTAGGTGACTTCGAAAAGTTGTCCAGCTTGGCTTTGTTTAGAGCGCAGATGATCGCGACAGGCACATTTTCTGAAGTCTGTAGTCGACCCTTCGTACAACAGTTGATAGCCGAAAGATTCATAGTCTATCGACTTGAAAACACCTTGGATTCTCAACCATGAAGTAGCGTGCTTTATCCGATCAAGAAGTCCCTACAAATAAAAGTCGCGGCGGCCCCTTTCGTTCGAGCTTGTAAACCTACTTGACCTGTTTCAATCTTCGGCATGACGACCCCTTGCAAATCAGTGCGCTCCAATTGGTCGAACACTTCGTCAACTAATCTGGACCTAACGCTCGTCGGCATTGCCCCGTCGATAACAACTGCTTCGAAATCTATAACAGCTAAAGATGACACGATGGCATGCGCCAGATTCCTACCGGCATGCGAAATCCAATGCCCAACAAATGGTTCAAATTGATTCCAGTCATCCTGTTGCTCGTAGAGTAAGAATGGCGATTCGCCTGCCTTAGCGAGACTGTGCTCCAAACTAACAAGCGAAGCGTGATCGACAAGGCGGTTACCTCCCTCTTGAACCGGGACACGCATCGGACCGAATCCACCGGCATTGCCTCGACGTCCGGGAAAAACACTGCCATTCAGTACAACACCTCCACCAATAAAAGTTCCTATGAAAAAATAGATCCAATCTTGCTTGTCTGCGTGTGAACCAAACACGAGTTCGGCGCGGCACGCAGAAGTCGCGTCATTTTCAATAATAATTTCCCAGGGTACGATTGCTCCCAGCGCATTAACGGCATCAAAATCACGCCAGGTCTCCATTTCATCTTTGGGTGCACCGAATTCTGCGGTCCAGCTCCACAGTTCGAATGGCATTGCCACACCCATACCCAATATTGTCTTGCGGCTTTGTTTTGCTGATCGTAAAACAGCATTTAGCTTTGTTTTTACGAACTCCAATGTCATCTTTGGTGTGGGGAAGGGCACCGATTTTTTTTGAATAGAAATAATGTCGCCTACAAAGTTGACCACCGCTAATTCGATACTGCGTCGACCAATTTTTAACGCTACATAGTGGCATGCGGCTGGGTTGATCCGCAGTGGAGTTGAAGGCTGGCCGATACGCCCTCGGATCGGTTCGCCACGGGATAGAAGCCCCTGCTCCTCAAGTGATCGAAAAATAACCGACGTCGCGTTAGCCGATAGCCCCGTTTCCCGAGTTGCCTCCGCCTTGGTAAGCGAGCCGTGCTCTCTCACAAGTTGCAAAACCAGCTTCTCGTTGTAGTTCCCAACATCAGCTTGATTGGAACCTCTCTTCGGATAGCGATGCAGAGATTTAGGATGGTCTAGTTTCATGTTATTGATTTTGCAAACTTTCTGGTGAAATTGGATTGCAACTCCATCTACCATTGGATGAGTGCGATGGCGAAATCATAGCCCGAGAGCCTTTTACACTGTCAATTTAATTTAATTAATTCATTCGCAATTAATTATTGACAGTGAAAAATTTCTGATCATAATCTAACGCGCGGCAGTTAAGCCGTCCCGAGGAGGCAAGGTCGACACAATTAACTAATTGAGTTGATAAGGAGCCAATCGGAACATTGCTTCCAGCACGTAGCGCACACCGACACGAACTGGCGGTTTGTAACTTACCCAAACACGTAGGAGAGTTTATTTTGAAAAAGATTTTTACGGGCGTAGCCCTACTCGCAGTGGGAGTGTCACTATCAAGTACTGCATTTGCTGACAGCACTGCTTGCCTGATCACCAAAACCGATACGAATCCATTCTTTGTGAAAATGAAGGAAGGTGCGAGCGCCAAAGCAGAAGAGCTTGGAATAACTTTAAAGGCATTCGCGGGTAAATTCGATGGTGATCACGAAACCCAAGTGCAAGCAATCGAGACATGCATTCTTGATGGAGCGAAGGGAATTCTATTGACAGCATCGGACACTTCGTCCATCGGCACCGCTGTCAAACAGGCGCGCGATGCAGGGCTTCTTGTAATCGCTTTGGATACGCCATTGAGTCCGGCAGATACTGCCGATGCCACCTTTGCAACAGACAACTATCTGGCCGGTCTTTTGATCGGGAAGTGGGCCAAGGGTCAGATGGGCGAAGCAGCATCGGATGCAAAAATTGGACTCTTAAACATCAACATCTCGCAACCAACAGTAGGCGTGCTGCGCAACCAGGGTTTCCTGGAAGGATTTGGTGTTGAATTGGGAGACCCGAACAAGTGGGGTGATGAAACTGATCCGCGCATTGTTGGTCATGAGGTGTCAAATGGATCTGAAGAGGGTGGCCGCACCGGCATGGAAAACCTTCTTGCTACAGATGCTGATATCAACGTCGTCTACACGATTAACGAACCGGCAGCCGCTGGTGCATACGAGGCTTTGAAGTCGATTGGCCGCGAAAACGATGTGCTGGTTGTATCAGTGGATGGTGGTTGCCCCGGTGTTCAGAATATTGGTGACGGTGTCATCGGCGCAACCAGCCAACAATATCCTTTATTGATGGCTTCCCTGGGTGTCGAGGCAATCAAGAAATGGGCTGATGAAGGTGTAAAACCGGATCCGACCCCAGGTAAGGATTTCTTTGACACCGGTGTAGGTCTTGTCACAGATATGCCAGTTGATGGCGTGGAATCGATCTCTGTTGAAGAAGGTCTTGAGCGCTGCTGGGGTTGATCGAACCCGTGATTCCGGGGGTGCAATCGTGCCCCCGTATCGTTCAACACTTATATCAACATCCGGCATATAGGCCAGCAGCAAACATAATGTTGCACCTAATGAAAACGAGAGAGCAATGTCAGAATCAACCAATGGTCCGGACGATTTTGAATCTGCCGTGAGCCGGACAGAGTCAGTAGCGCAATTCGAAAACGGTAGACGCAGCTTTGCAGCTCAGTTCCAGCACCTGCTGCACGTTAACCCGGCATTCGTACCGCTAATCGTCTTAGTTGCGGCGATTGCGGTGTTCGGCCTGCTACTGGGAGACAAGTTCTTCTCACCATTTGCAATGACGCTAATTTTGCAACAAGTGCAGATTGTCGGCATTGTTGCCGCTGCTCAAAGCCTGGTGATTTTGACTGCCGGAATTGACTTGAGTGTCGGTGCAATCATGGTGTTTTCTTCGGTAATTATGGGGCAGTTTACTTTTCGTTATGGAATTCCAACGCCCATTGCAGTCCTGTGCGGACTTGCTGTGGGAACAGCGGTTGGTGCGCTGAATGGTTGGCTTGTCAGCCGGGTGAAATTGCCACCTTTCATCGTGACATTGGGTATGTGGCAGATCGTGTTGGCGACAAACTTTCTGTATTCGGCCAATGAAACCATTCGAAGCCAGGACATAGAAGCCAATGCTTCATTCCTCCAGTTTTTTGGAACGCAGTTTAAAGTAGGGGGGGCAAACTTTACCTTTGGTGTAGTTTTTATGCTGTTGCTGATCGGTGCATTGAGCTACGCACTTAGACACACCCCATGGGGACGCCACGTCTATGCCGTAGGTGATGATCCCGAGGCTGCCCAGCTGTCTGGCGTCAACGTTCATAAAACACTGATGTCGGTTTATATGCTCTCAGGTCTTATTTGTGCGTTCGCAGGGTGGGCACTAATCGGTCGCATTGGATCGGTATCTCCAACCTCGGGCCAGCTTGCAAACATTGAAAGTATCACCGCCGTTGTGATTGGTGGTATTTCGCTGTTTGGCGGCCGTGGCTCACTCTTAGGCTCGTTGTTTGGGGCGCTAATCGTCGGCGTCTTCACATTAGGATTGAGGCTACTCGGCGCTGATCCCCAGTGGACTTTCCTTCTTATCGGCTTTCTCATTATCACCGCTGTTGCGGTAGACCAATGGATCAGGAAGGTATCAACATAATGTCTCATAACACGCCAGTCGTGGAGGGCCGTGGCATTGTGAAACGCTACGGCCACGTAACAGCAATTGACCACTCAGACTTTGAACTCCGCCAGGGAGAGATCCTCGCAGTCATTGGTGATAACGGAGCGGGGAAGTCCTCAATCGTGAAGGCGATTTGTGGAGCGACCATACCCGATAAGGGCGAAATTCTTATTGAAGGGAAAGCGGTAAGTTTTTCCTCTCCGTTAGAAGCGCGAAATATGGGTATTGAGATTGTTCACCAGACTCTCGCCATGTCGCCAGCTCTGTCAATTGCCGACAACATGTTCATGGGACGTGAAATTCGGAAAACCGGATTCATGGGTAAGTACTTTTGGCAACTAGATCGTCCAGCGATGGAGGAATTTGCCCGCGACAAGCTGAACGAATTGGGTTTAATGACCGTGCAGTCAATTAACCAGTCGGTCGAGACTCTCTCGGGGGGGCAACGCCAGGGGGTTGCAGTGGCTCGTGCCGCTGCCTTTGCTTCAAAATTTATTATCATGGATGAACCAACTGCAGCTCTTGGAGTGAAGGAAAGCCGCAGAGTCCTTGAGCTTATCCAAGACGTGAAGTCGCGTGGCATTCCAATCATCCTGATCAGCCACAACATGCCACATGTTTTCGAAGTCGCCGACCGAATTCACATACACAGGTTGGGAAAAAGGATTTGCATTGTAGATCCCAAGACTATCTCCATGTCGGATGCCGTAGCACTGATGACTGGCGCCATGACTCCACCGGGAGCAACTACGGAAACATGAAAGAGTCCTCGTTGGTACATGACGTAGATCTGGTTTGTGATCTATTCAAGAACGCGATGAAACAGGATGTTCGAATCATTGTCGGAATTGCCGGCCCACCTGCGTCCGGAAAATCAACACTTGCCGAATCTGTTGTACGCGAATTGAATAAGGGGTGTTCCACAATGTGGCCCACGGCGGTTCTGCTACCTATGGACGGATACCATCTCGACAATCGATTGCTGGAATCTCGGGGGTTACTTCTCAGAAAAGGTGCACCTGAGACTTTTGACGCCCATGGTTTTTGCAGTGCCATTTCACAACTACAGTCTGAGAAGCATGAAACTTTTTACCCAGTATTCGACAGACAAATGGACTTAGCAATTGCAAACGCAATTTCCATTCATCCTAAAACACCAGTAATTGTGGTAGAGGGTAACTACTTATTGCTTAAGTCAGGTGTGTGGTCATCTTTGCGGGAATTTTTCACTACCACAGTTTTTATTTGCCCGTCGATGGACGATCTGCAAGGGAGGCTAAATCAGAGGTGGATTAGAAACGGCTTGGATCCCAAAGCTGCCGCGCTTCGAGTTGAAGGGAACGACATGCCAAACGCCAAGCTGGTTGTGCATGAAAGCCACAAGGCCGATCTTTACTTAAATCAGAATTACACTGAACTTGGCGTCCACCATGTAGACTGAGACGCGACTATATAGACACACTTGTTGGATACCCAACCTGCTAAACAACGTAATACCTATGATCACGACGCTTTATTTTTAATGATCTCATTCGCTGAATCATAACCAATCTAATATTCGGAATAATTAACAATGAAGTTCTTTGTAGACACGGCAGACATCGATGCAATTAGACAGCTTAATGACATTGGCTTGATTGACGGTGTAACCACTAACCCGTCATTGATAATGAAATCAGGCCGTGACATCGCCGAAGTCACCAAGGAAATATGCACCCTCGTCGAGGGTCCTGTATCTGCTGAAGTAGCCGCATATGACTACGCAACTATGATGAAAGAAGCCGCTGTTATCGCCAGGTATGCTGAGAACGTATGCATCAAACTGCCTCTGACTTTGGATGGACTCAAAGCCTGCAAGGCGCTAACTTCAGATGGATTGAAGACTAATGTTACTTTGTGCTTCTCTGTAAATCAGGCACTGTTAGCAGCAAAAGCTGGAGCAAGCTTTGTATCGCCGTTTATAGGTCGCTTGGATGACACCAATTGCGATGGTGTACAGCTGATCCGTGACATTCGGAAAGTTTTCGATAATTATCCTAAATTGAATACAGAGATACTATCCGCATCCATCAGAACAGCTAATCACGTTACCGAGGTAGCGAAAGCTGGATCTGATGTGGCCACAATTCCACCGAATGTGATCTTGAACCTTGTCAAACATCCATTAACAGATCATGGAATCGAGTCGTTTCAGTCTGACTGGGAAAAGACCGGGCAAACGATTGCTTAACCCAGTCACGTTCCGCTCAAGGACGTGTACAATCTTAACTTTTGGATGATTGCAACTAGAGAGCGACCTCAACAATCTGCATCATGCCTTCATCCCTTTGTGGCAGAAAGTACCAATCCACATCATGCGGCAAGCGGTAATGTTATTTTGAATTTTCACACAGTCTGGGCCAATAGCGGTTGAACCGGATTGAAGGACTATAAAGGGCACTCACGCGTCTGTCGCGGTAGGAGCAGCATGAAATAATAATCCTACAGTGTAATTGATCAGTCAATTCGGAAGGAAGCGGCCAATTCCGGCCAGTCAAACAAATGAATACCAACCATTGTCGGATCTTCGAAGCGGACGCTCGACGTCCAGTTCTTTCGCAGTCTATCACCTGAATAGCTGCAACCGTCTACTCTGTTATTATCTGCGACTGTATAGTTTGCTGTTATGTGTAATAGCCAACATGGAGGGTTGGTTTCTTGGGTATAGATAAGGATGCTCTTTAAGAGCTTTACGCTAGGTATATCTATGAATTATGAATTAGAATATTTAATGAAGAATTTCCACCTAAAGCTCTGGTCTCCAGTGCTAACTATGATTGCGCTGTCAATGCTGATCTATATTAACATCACAGGCTACGTGGGAGGTTCTGTCATCAAGCCAATTTTAGGTGTATTTATTGGTTCCAATAAAACGGCGGGGTTTTGGTTACTCGTACTCGCTTTTTTCTACATTTACTCGTTTGCTGCGTGTAGGGAAGTGCGCTCCAAGGGGGGTCACAGTGGTGTATATGTTAGTTGGTTCTTCTCGCTTGCTATATGCTTTGCATTTTTAATGGTTGGTGTAATCGTCGGAGGAGTATTTTCGGGATTTTATCGTCTATGAATATGGTAGTTGATTTTTAGTTACGATTCATATGCAAGGGCCATTGAGTTCAACGACTGTGATAGGCTACATATCGGTCGCGTCCCGCCAAAAGCGGCCTTTTCCCGTAATCAGAGAATGGTAATTCGCTAACATGGTGCTCTAAACCGGACGAAGAATCGGCCTTCTCGTTTGTAATATAATCGTGTTTAACATGCGTCTTTATAGATCACTGTAAAAATATATGAGACCGAGAGTTAGTAAGCGCAGATTCAAGAAGAACCTGAGAAATAGAGAGTCTTACCTAGGTGTGATTCTGCAAGAATATGACTTCGAAATATCAGACCTAGAATTTCTTGGAAGGTTAGATTTTTGGATTAGCTATTATGTGACTGCATTGCTTAGTAATACAGACACTAGCGAACATATATGGAGTGATGGGACGTTGTGGGAGAATGATAATTATGTTCTTTCGTTTAAAGCTATATCAAGAGTAAGCTATCAATTAAGCTGTGAGCTTGATCTGCAAGACCAAAATAGAATGTATCCTGGTAACTTAAACCTATCATTCGTGTTCGATGCTTCTTTTAGTAAATTTATTAATTTCCAAGCAAATTTATATTTTCAGGAGCGTGAGTACCAGTTCTCTGAAATATATTGAAATTAGCCTTCCACATCGTTCCGTAGCTGTTGACCTCGAAT
>CAZNOB010000202.1:0-9037 GCA_964574535.1 uncultured Granulosicoccaceae bacterium
CAGGCGCCTATGTGTTTAATCTAAACAGTTCAATGAAAGAGTATGCACCAACCAAGTACCTGGGCGTTGTTAAAACTGACTGGGCACCGTTTTTTGTCGCCGCGGTAGATGCGCACCTGGCAGGTAACTTTCAGGGTAAAAACGAATGGCTGGGTATGAACGATGACGTCGTAGTTGTGGAAGAGTGGAGCTCTGACATAAGCGCAGACATGATGGCACGCATCGAAGCGACTCACGCTGAAATATCCTCCGGCGCTAAACATGTTTATGACGGCCCGCTGACCAATCAGGCCGGCGACGAAGTGATTCCCACCGGAGAGCGACTGGAAGACGGTGCTATTTTAGGGATGGACTGGCACGTCGAAGGCGTTAACTCACCTCTGCCCAAGTAAACGGGCCAATCAACCACTTTTGCGCCGGAGTAGCTGCTCCGGCGTATGCACAAGCACCCACCTTATGTCCGATAATCCACCGCTGCTTTCGCTAAAAAATATCACCAAGCGATACCCGTCAGTCGTCGCCAATGACAGCATCAACCTGGACGTGCACGCCAACTCGATCCACGCCATTCTGGGTGAAAACGGCGCTGGTAAATCCACGCTGATGAAACTGGTATACGGGCTTATCGAAGGCGATGCCGGTGAAATGCTATGGCAGGGTAAGCGGGTGCGTTTGCACAACCCTGCTGCCGCACGCAAGCTAGGTATTGGTATGGTATTTCAACACTTTTCTCTGTTCGAGACTTTGAGTGTTGTTGAGAATATCTCACTGACCATCCCCGGCACCAGAACCTCACTGTCAGAAAAGATCAGAGAGATCGGTGAGCGTTTTCAGTTAACTGTTAACCCCGAGGCTTATGTGCATTCACTGTCTGTGGGTGAGCGCCAGCGTGTAGAGATCATCCGCTGCCTGCTGCAGGATTTAAAACTTCTGATACTCGACGAACCAACCTCAGTACTACCACCACAACACATCAGCTCCTTGTTCGATGCGCTGCGCAAACTGCGTGACAGCGGCGTTGCCATTCTATTTATCTCTCATAAGCTTGAAGAGATTCGCGAGCTTTGCGATACCGCTACGGTACTGCGAGGCGGCAAGGTGGCAGGCAGCGTTGACCCGACCAAAGCCAGCGCCCAGCAACTCGCAACCATGATGATCGGTCATGAAGTGCCCAGCATTCGAGCCCGGGCACAAGGACTACGAAGCAGTGCGCCTGTTTTAGAGCTGGCTTCAGTATCAGTGCCAAGTGAAGACCCGTTCGGCACCGGCCTGCACAACATTGATCTGCAGGTGCATAGTGGCGAGATAGTCGGCATTGCCGGGGTATCAGGCAATGGCCAAAAAGAACTGTCTCGGCTGATTTCGGGAGAGCAAATTGAAAAACACCTGGCCGCTGATGCCATTCGTATGATGGGTCTGCCGGTAACACGACTCAACGCTGCACAACGACGCGAGCTGAGCTTTGCATTTGTACCTGAAGAGCGGCTCGGACGAGGTGCGGTACCACCAATGGCCCTGGCCAAAAACTCTTTACTGACAGCTTTTAATAAGGGCCTGTTAAGTCAGGGCTTTGTTAAACGAAAAAAGTTAACGCAATACACAGACGACTGCATAGAAGAATTTGATGTACGCTGTGGCGGCGCACAAGCCACCGCAAGCTCCCTGTCTGGCGGCAATCTGCAGAAATTTATTATTGGCCGCGAACTCCAGCTGTCACCGAAGCTGCTGTTTGTAGCGCAACCCACCTGGGGGGTCGACATTGGCGCATCGACCGCGATACGCCAGAAACTGCTCAACCTTCGAGATGAAGGCATTGCTGTGCTGGTGGTTTCAGAAGAACTGGAAGAGTTATTTGAAGTGACTGATCGACTACATGTTATTAACAGTGGCAGACTCTCGCCACCGCTGATTACCACAGACGTAACACCAAATGAAATCGGTAAATATATGATTGGTCGTCAGCACGCAGAAAGCCAGGACAGTCACCATGCTGTTTAAACTTGAACGCCGAACGCATCCCTCCCGACTAATGATGCTGGCTGTACCATTTATTGCCGTGGTGATGTCGGTCATTGTCTGCTCAGTTCTGCTTGTATTACTGAACAAGCCGGTTGTGCAGACATTGCACTCGTTTTTTATTGCACCATTCGAAAACTTCTATTCAATTACCGAGGTCTTTCTGAAGTTCGGACCACTTCTGTTGATTGCTCAGGCACTGGCAGTGGGTTTTCGTGCCAAGGTCTGGAACATCGGTGCAGAGGGACAGATGATTATCGGGGCAATAGCTGCGAGCGCTGTACCCGTGTACTTCGTCGACAATACATCAAGCTGGCTGCTACCGGCGATGATCGTGCTTGGGGCACTGGGTGGCATGGCCTGGGCTGCTATTGCGGCGTTTCTAAAAACACGCTTCAACGCCAATGAAATTCTGGTGACGTTGATGCTGACATCTATTGCTCTGCAGTTGTTGTATTACCTGCTACTGGGTCCGTGGAAAGACCCGATGGGTTTTAACTTCCCCCAGACCGTGATGTTTCAGAACGAAGCCTTGTTCGAACCTCTGTTCTCCGGAGTGCGGCTCAACACGTCAATTTTAATCCCTGTTGTATTTACGATTGCTATCTGGCTTTTTATGGAACGGCACTTCGGCGGTTTTAAACTTATCGTCGGCGGGCTTGCTCCTCAGGCCGCAACATATGCAGGTTTTAGCGCAAAAAGAGCAGTCTGGGTTAGTCTGCTGTTAGCCGGTTTTGCCGCAGGGCTGGCTGGCATGAGTGAAGTGGCCGGACCCATCGGTCAGTTGCAACGCTCAGTGACATCCGGCTATGGCTACTCTGCCATCATCGTTGCGTATCTCGGTGCGCTCAACCCGATTGGTATTGTGTTCGCCGCCTTTTTTGTCGCGGTGCTGCATATTGGTGGAGATGTCGCACTGGTATCTGCCAGTTTGCCGATTAGTGCGGTGCATGTGTTTCAAGGGCTGTTGCTGATCTTCTATCTGGCAGCATATACGCTGGTGAGTTATCAAATCAGACCGATTCGTACGGTATCAACTGTCAAAGCGGATTTGTCATCATGAATACGCTTGAATTTTTTCTGGCGGGAACATTCAGCGCGGCCACAATCTTTTTACTCGCCGCTCTGGGTGAGCTGGTGGCGGAAAAGTCGGGGGTATTAAACCTGAGCGTTGAAGGTATGATGGCTATATCTGCTGCAGTCGGTTTTGTCGCCACCTACGAAACGGGGAGTCACCTACTGGGTTTCGTTTTGGCTGGTGCGGCAGGGGTGGTGATCTCATTGGTGTTTGCCGTCACTGCCATTACCTTTTTAGCCAATCAGGTAGCGACGGGTCTTGCAGTGGGTATCCTCGGGCTCGGACTTTCTGCACTTATTGGCCGCGACTACGAAAGCCTGACCATCGCCTCCACAGAAGGCGTGGCCATACCGGTACTCAGTGAACTGCCTCTGATCGGTCCGGTGCTGTTCCAGCAGAATCTGGTTGTTTACCTGACTTTTATTTTGGCCATCGTGATTGGCTTCACCCTGAAGAAAACTCGGCTCGGCCTTGCTATACGCTCCACCGGGGAAAACCCTCATGCGGCGCAGGCACTGGGATTTCCGGTATTTTTGATTCGCTATTGCTGTGTGGCATTCGGTGGTTTGCTGGCAGGGTTCGCCGGAGCCTATGCATCGACCATCTACACGCCATTATGGGCCGATGGCATGATCGCCGGACGGGGCTGGATTGCTGTAGCACTCGTGGTATTCGGCACCTGGAAAACAGGACGCATTGCATTTGGCGCGTTGCTGTTTGGCATGGTGTCGCTGGGAGAATTAATTGCACAATCGATGGGGGCAAATATTCCATCGCAGTTATTGTCCAGTCTGCCGTATATAGTGACCATCGTCGTACTGGCGATCATATCCAACAACCGTGCACGGATGCGATTGCACTCACCATTTTCGCTGGGCGAAACCTTTGATGGGACTGAAGGACGCTAGGAGATTCGCCTCGGCGAGCGGTGTGCTGTCGCGCAGCAAATATGGCATCCCTGCCGGGTGCCTTCATTTTTGAAAAGACCAATAACGGAAGCAAAAAGGCCTCTTGCGACTATTCAGCCGCGGGTGCCTTCGACATTTTGAGAGTGATCGTGCAAGTGGATAGCGCTTGCAGGCATCCCTGGCTTTATCAGGGAAAAGAAGAACTCTCTCACGGGTACTGAATTGATTACCGGCAATAGTAACCAGCTCGACACCTGCTTTGAGCGGCAGTTTTTTTAAGCTAAGCCGGCAACTTGATAGTAAACGTACTTCCTTTCCCGACTTCGGATGCGACATCTATAGTGCCGTTATGGTTCTTGATGATCCCGTAACAGACCGAAAGCCCAAGGCCGATTGCCTGACCTACGTCTCGGGTAGTAAAAAAGGGATCAAATATTCGATCAATATTTTCGGCCTCAATTCCCGAACCATTATCAGAAATGCTAACACTGATGGTTTCGTTCTCGACCTTGCTGCTGACGGTAATCAAGGCGTTATCATCAACCGCTTGTAGCGCATTTCGAACAATGCTGGAAACCGCAGCTGTCAATTTTACACTGTCACCATTTATCGATGGCATCTGCCTCAGATCTGTAGAGACTTCACCATCAAAGTCAGCAATCTCACTCAACGCTGACGATATACACGTGTTTATATCACAGGCAGTTAATGGTTGTTCTTTATCAGGGAAAAACTGTTTGAGTCCCTGAGTGATACTGGTAACTCGTTCCGTTCCGTTAATGCTCTCCATTACCAGTGATTTTATATCTGCATTGATAAATTCAATATCTTCCGCCGCTTCTATGTCTTCAATTTTCCGAATTTGATCAGTTTTTTCTGAATTAGAAGCCTTGATTTTTGCGTATTCCTCAAGAAGAGTTTGGTAGGTATCTATGTAATGCAGCAGGCTGGACAGATTACTTTTAATGAAGCCGACGGGATTGTTAATTTCATGTGCAATGCCTGCGGCAAACTGACCAACAGAAGCCAGGGTTTCTGACTGCACTAGTTTGGCTTGTGTATCGGATAGCTTTTGGTTGATTATTTCAAGTTCCGATATCTTATTCTTGATCTCCTTCGTGCGCTTCTCTACTCTGAGCTCAAGCTCTTTATTGAGCTCAATCAACTGCTGCTCAACTTTATCTCTGGCAATCTGTGAGTCATGGAGAACCGAAGACATTTGATTGAAAGCAATCGCAACTTCAGAGATTTCATCCCTGCTGGTTGTTTGGATGGTCGTCCTGTAGTTTCCAGCCGATATCTGACGCGCACCTTCTCTAAGAGCCTTTAACTGTTTGGTCAGATAAGTACCAAGAACGTATGAAAACAACGCCACCAGAAGCATCTCAACAACGGCAATGCTGATACTCAGCTCCCGTGTTTCGGCTATAACCTCGTCGATTGTTGCTATATCGAACCCTATCTCCACTCGCCCGTAATTAAACCCGCCAGCATCTATTTCTGATGACACATCGAAAGTACCATCGACTATAGCTTCGTCCAAAGAGAAATCATTGCTGAATTCGATGTTGAGTACCGACTGATCTCCTTTTTCAGCGAACACCTGACCGCTTTGGTCTACCACACGAACATAAACCAGATCAGGATTAAGCATTAACTCTTCGCTGATCGTTTCAAGCGAAGCAAGATCATGTGACAATACCGCGTCTTTGGTTGTGCTTGCGAAAAGTGTTGCCGTGGTTTTGGCGCGTTTTATCAGCGCCTGCTCTGCACTGTCATACTGATAGGTAAGAACCGTGCTAATAAGCAATGCGAGTAGAAAGCACTCAATGAGTGCAACACCAATGACCGTCTTAAATCGAAGAGACATAGCTTAACTGCAGATTTTCTGGAGTCATAGCCTTACCCATACCGCTGAATTGGAAAGTGCCTGTAGCGCGCATGTGCCAGGAGGGTGTTTGGTGGGTAATTCTTTTGCGCCCGATTCCAGAGAACCGGCAACTACCCTTGTGTTCAGGAAAAAATATGGCAGGAACCAGAGGCAACCCCTGGTACGCTAGTCGTTGAATGTACTGCTTAAATTCCGGTGCGGTGTCCCTGGCAATAGCATACAGGAGGAGTAACTCGTACTCTGATGTGTTTTTGAAATCGCGTGTTTTCATTAAAATCCATTTTTAAAGAAACCATGCAGGTTGATACAAGAGCAATCATCCTGTGCATTCACGACTGTATGAGCGGCAGCGATACTAAAAAAGATAGAGAAATCTTCTTTAGTAAAAGATTCTTTGACACTTCAAATTGTAAATACCCCGGTCGATAACCAGTTTGTGCAACCAGGAACCAGTTGCAGAATGCAATCACTCTATACGGATATGAAACCAACATGCTTCCCGATCAGCCAGATACGAATCAGAATTCTGAAAATAATGACTCGACTGAAGAGCAGCTTACCGGGCGAATTTTGTGCGTAGACGATGAGCAGCCAATACTACTGTCTCTGAAACGTGTGTTTCGGAGATCAAAACACGAAGTCTCCATTGCAAACAGTGCCGCGGAAGCGCTTGAGTTTCTGGAAGAAAATGAAGTTGATGTAGTTATATCCGATATGCGCATGCCTGAAATGGACGGTAATCGCTTTTTGTCTGAAGTCGCTGAACGTTGGCCGAAGACCATGCGGATGTTATTGACGGGCTACTCGGACATAGAATCAACTGTTGGCGCAATTAACAAAGGCGGTATCTACCGTTATATCGCGAAACCCTGGGATGACACTGATCTGCTGATGTGTGTCCAGCGCGCCCTTGAAATCAAATCTCTGCGCTCAGAAAGAGATAAGTTGTTTTCAATCACCCGGGAGCAAAACGAGGAGCTACTGGCGCTAAATAACTCACTTGAGCAAAAGGTACGTGAACGTACAAAAAAGCTGGAAGAGTCAAACCGAAACATCGAACTTGCTTATGACGAATCGATTACCGTGTTTTCCCGAATTATAGGAATGAGAGAAGACAACGCATCAATAAGCTCTGAAGAGGTTGCGAAAGCAGCAGATCTGGTGGGAGCGAAGCTGCAACTGACTGATGAACAGAGAAAAAATCTAAACTATGCTGCATTCCTGCACGATATTGGAAAAATCGGGTTGTCAGATGATCTATTGAAAACCCCTTACAGCTCGTTGGACAACACACAGAAAGAACAGTTTCAGCAGCACTGTATAAATGGCGAGGCCTTACTGTTATCACTAGCGCCATTACATAATGCTTCCAGTATTATCCGATCGCATCACGAGCAGGTAGGCGGCGGCGGTTATCCGGATGGACTAAAAGGTGACGATATTCCAATTGAAGCCAGAATTCTTTTTGTGGTGAATGAATTCAATGACCTGCAATCCGGAATTTTACTTGGCAAACCGCAAAGCGCCCAGTTTGCCAGCGAATATTTGCAATCGCACGTCGGTCTTCGATATGACCAGTCGGTGGTGGATGCATTTTTGGATATTAACAAGAGCCTTGACCGCAACAAGTCGATTCAAAAAGAGCTAATTCTGGATATCAATAACGTGGAGCCAGGCATGATACTGGCTGAGGACATCTACCTTCGAGACAAAGTATTAATGCTGCGAAGCGGCCAGGTATTAACTGACACCTTTATACAAAAATACAAGAAGTTAAAGCAGGCTTCTAACGAGTCAACGATGTTGAAAATTATAACGAATTAAAAAGTAAAAACATAATGTTTCGTGAAGAATTTATTCAAAGAGACATTAGTGTTTGTCTCAACCAGATTTTACCCGGACGGACAGATGAACAAGCTGATTTTAACCGCTTGCGAATAACTGAATCTACCTGTAAAAGATCTGATTCATCAGTTTGGTGACTATTTTTCCTAGATTCAAAAGAAAAAACAGCGATTTAATTCCAGATGGAATTTCACTTAAACAATTTCTGTTGTCTGTAGATGGAGTTGTACATGTAGAACTTCGAAAATCACACCGTGACGCAAGCCTTCCAAGGTTTGATTACATTGGTGAGGATGAGCTAACAATGATCTATTCATCACCTCGTAAGATTTGCATTTTAACGGAAGCTTTACCCTGGTGCTGCAAAACACTTCGGCACCAACTACACACTGGCTCATGATAGATGCGTATCCACAATGGTGAGGTATCTTGTGAGTTAATCGTAAAGATTGCTGCAGCATGAGCAAGTTAAACCTGGAGTCACTCCAACGTGCTTTAAAACGCGAGCGTGCAAGATGGGAGCGCTGCAGAGAAATTACTTGAAGACAAATCCAGAGATCTTTATCAGTCGTGCGAGGCGCCGAAAACATCCCGCGCACAACTGACTGACACGCTTGAAGAAGTTAAAAGTCAGCAATTACAGCTGGTGCAAACCGAACAACTGGCTTCACTTGGAACTATGTCGGCGGAGTGCCGCACGATATTAACAACCCTCTTTCCCTAAAATTAAGAACACAGGCCCTGCGGATCTGCACTAACGTGCCGGTCATTTTGCCATCCTTACTTCAATTGTTGACTAGTCACCCTGGTGCGAGGCCAGTATGGAGAGTTTAGACAGATACGGCTGAGGCATGATTGCCTGGCACATCCACAACAAACTATAATATTTCAATCCTTCCGAAATACGATTAGTGATAATGTAACATCGTCACAATCGCTTTTTTACAAGTCGTGGCAGAGGGGCTTACCAGCCATTGAAAACACCACAAGCTAAGCTTCCTCAGGATGAAAAGCGGTTGGGGCTTATCAGCCTTGAACTCAATTGCCGGAAGGTAATGGCGCTGAAAATCTTGCCCAGTGGTATTTGCCAGACAACATTTTGTTCGTGTAACCGATCCCGACGACACAAACGGTAAAATGAGCAAAGAGACGGCCTATGCCAAGCCAGATGCGCCAAGGTATCGTCTGCCGGATACACCTAACACCAATTTAAATATAGCAATGCGGCCGCTGTTGTACCGCTGAGCTCAGATGCCCGCTGACCGGGTGCAGGAAAATTTATGTCTACAGTTGTCAACG